>CALXPZ010000001.1 GCA_944390375.1 uncultured Alphaproteobacteria bacterium
TCTTCGGCATGGTTGCTTTTGCCGGCAACAACCGGCTGATAGTTGTCGGCATATTCGTCAAGCAGCGGCTGCGGGCCGATTTGCTCTTTTTCACGCCCCTGTTTTTTGTTTTCAATCAGGCGGCAAAGCAGGGCATAACGCTCTTCGCCGAAATCGGCCCGGCAGGCTTCAAGCGCTGCCGGAAAGCTGATGGGCGGGACTTTCCCGTGGTTTTGCACATAGAGCGCATTGGCCAGTCCGCGGAAAACATAGAGGTATTTTTTGCCGGTAAAAATCTGCCGCTCGCGCATGAACAGCAGGTTCTTTTTGGCTAAAGAAACATAATGGTAGACCAGAGCCGCCGGGTTGAAACGGGTTTCGGCAAAATGTTTTAGTTCCGCCGGAACAGCGCCGGTGTAGACAATGTCTGACATCAGCCATTCAATGGCGGTGGGGTTTGATTTCAGCAGCAGCTGCAGATATTTGAAAATATCAAATCCGCTGAAGTCATAAAGGGCATCCTGCGGCGTGCAGGGGGAAAGGTTGTCGTCAAACGCCATGTTGATAACGTCGTCTGCGGCCGAGAGTGTAATATAGTCTTTAAGCGGGCGGTAGAAAACAAAACGAACGTCGTAGTCGCTGTCGGCGCTTTCCATTTGCCAGGCGCGGCTACCGTTTTCAACGGCAAAAAGAATTTTTACCGACTGTTTTTGTTCCAGATCGGCCAAAAACTTCCGGATGTTGTTTTTGTCCATGCGTCCTCCCGTTTTATGATGACAGGCAGTCGTCAAGTTTGGCAGCGGCTTCACGTCCGGAAGCCAGCGCCTCGACAATGGTGGAGCCGCCGTGTTTGCAGTCGCCGGCATAGATGATGCGATCCGAATCCTCCGGCCTCGGGGCGGAGCTGCCGATGGCTTTGACAACCAGGCTGAAACCGGGGCGGGCGATGGTGGTATCGGGAATTTCCTCAAGTTTGCCGCGGTTGAAACGGTTTTTACAGGTGTAGAGGGTGATCAGGCTGCCGTCGGCACCGATTTTTTTGATTTTGGTCATGGTGGTCAGATCGACTCCCGCTTCCAGCAGTGATTTTCTTTCTTCCGCGGTAACGCGCATATCCGATACCCGCCGGCGGATAAACATCTCCACGTTTTCGGCGCCGTTTTCGACCGCGGTCAGGGCACAGTCGGTTGCAACCGCACCGCCGCCGACAACGGCGACATTGCCGTCGGTTTTATATTGTCCGGGGCGGCGGAGATAATCGAGATAAGAAACGGCGTATTCTTCGCCTTCCACGCCCAGGTCGACGCTGTCGGGCTCGCCGGTGGCAACGATAATGCCGTCAAAACCTTCAGTCAGCATTGCCGCCGGATCGGAAACCTGCGTGTTTAGGCGCAGTTCGATCATTTCCGGGTCGTCGACAAAGCTCCAGTCTTTGGCGATGACTTCAAACGGCAGGCGGCTGTCGGGAATGAGGTTTAAGGCGCCGCCGATTTTTTCAAAGCCTTCAAACAAAACAACTTTGTATCCGAGTTTGGAGAGCTCGGAAGTGGCGGCAATGCCGGCCGGGCCGGCGCCGATGACGGCGATTTTCTTGCCGTTGGCGGGCAGTTTGGCATGGGCGGCCGACTCGGCCGTGCGGTATTTTTCGAGAATGGTGGCCTGTACCCGAGGAATGTTAATCGGAAAATCTATGGCGGCACGGGTGCAGGCGTGCATACAGAATTTGTCCGGGCAAATCAGGCCGCAGGTTTGTCCCATCGGGTTGTTGCGGGTGATGGCTTCCACCGCGCCGGCAAAATCGTTTTCTTTGGCTTTGGCAATAAATTCCTGCGGGTTGCAGTTGACCGGGCAGGCGTTCATACAGGGTTTGGTTTTGCAGCCGAGGCAGCGGTTGAGCTCGGACAACAACTGGGCACGGCTCAGATACAGGTTTTTGTTGGTCATTGTTAACTTATCCGAAATTAATATTGTATATAGTTTAGTGCATCAGAGAGGGGTTAAGTCAAGTTTTTTCTCACGGAGGACGGAAATGTTGAAAAAAACGGTAAAAATCACGGCGGTGGCAGTCATTCTCGTTCTTGTTTATGCGGTTTGCCTGTATGCCGTGCAGGATTGTCTGATCTTTTTCCCCGACAGAGATTATGCCGGGCCGTCGGCCGCGGGCGTGCCGGAGTTTGAGGAATATCCTCTGGTAACGGCGGACGGGCAGATGATTATGGGGTGGTATGCCAAAGGCGAGGCGGATAAACCGGCAATTTTGTTTTTCCACGGCAATGCCGGACAGATAGCCACTTTTGCCCCGCACCTGAAAGCATATACGGCCGCCGGATATCCCGTTTTTATGGTCGAATACCGGGGATTTGCGACAAGCGGCGGCAAACTGACGGAAGATACCATGTATGCGGATGCCGTCAGCGCTTTTGATTTTGTAAAAGAGAGGCTCGGACATCATCGGATCGCGGTGTTCGGTTATTCGATGGGGACGGCGCCGGCGGCCGCGCTGTCAGGCATGCGCCGGGTTGAGGCGCTGATTTTGGCCGCACCGTTTTATTCGCTGGAGAGGGAAGTCGGGGACAAACCGGTTTCGCTGGCTCGTATGGTACTGAAAAACAAACTGCCGTCGTATAAGTTCGTGGAAAAATATAAAGGGCCGCTCCTGATTGTGCACGGCAGCGCCGACAAACTTATCCTGCCTGAACACGGAAAAGATCTGTTTGCTCTTTCTCCGTCCGCAGACAAAACATTCCGTCCGGTTGAAGGCGTTGACCACAACGGGCTGTTTTTTGACGATAAAAACCATTTGATAATTTTGGAATGGTTAAACGGTAGGGAAAAGAAAACCGTTCCAGCAGAAGATTAAAAAAAACCTCCCGTGAAGGGAGGTTTTTCATAACTTGTCTTTGTGTTAGAAAACGTAACGGACACCGCCGTAAAATTCCTGGTTGTGAATTTTACCGCCGCCGATTTTACCCATATCGTAGTAACGATAGCCGAGGTCAATGTTCAGACGGTTGGTCATCTTGGCAGAAATACCGCCGCCCAATACCCAGGTGAAGTTGTGTTCTTTGTAGTGGTCGCTGCCTTCGCCTTCATAGTTGAACTTGTATTTCAGGTTGGTTACACCGATACCGGCCTGGATGTAAGGTGTAAACCAGGTGTAGGGTGAAAAGTCGTAATACAGGTTGAACATGTAAGAATCGTAATCAAAGCTGGCAGTGCTGGTGGATACGATCGGATCGCGTCCGGCCATCGGGATAACCAGTGTTTCGGAATCTTCACTCTTGTCGCGCCAGATGTATTCAACTTCAGCGCGGAAATATGTATAACGATAGCCGATGGCGCCGCTTAACATAAACAGGTTGTTTTCGATATCCAAACGATCACCGCTGGTGTGCTTTGCCCCGATATCCGGCTGAGCGACGCCGCCGCGGATGCCGAGATAAATGCCATCACATTCGGCCATGGCGTCGGACGCCGCGACCAAGCCCAAAACTACTGCCGATGCACCGGCCAACAATTTTTTAAACATTCTTAAGGTTCCTCTCGTTAATGCAAAAATAAAATTCTGGTTGCAAGAGTACATTACTTTTTGAATAGAATCAAGCTTTTTATGCACGAAAAGAAAAATTTTTGTATAAAAAGGAGTGTTTTTGTCTACAAAACAGAGCGGCGCGGTTCTTGCTTTTTCGACATTTTTATGTTAAAGGCAGAAAATAATGAAAGACAATTTGCAAAATAAAGACGGGCGCAGCGCTTCGGGGCTGAACACCCTGGCGTCAGAAACCATGCCGCTCCTTAGGCGGATACTCGGACGGAAAGGAATGGTTTCCGCCGATATACTTATGTTTTGGGAGCAGATTGCGGGAGAGGAGCTGGCCGCTTATGCAACCCCTGAAAAAATCGTTTTCAAAAACGGCAGTCGCCAAAACGGCGTGCTTTATGTTTCCGTACCCGGCGGTGCTTTTGCCCTCGAACTGCAGCACCGGGAAAAATTCGTGTTGGAAAAAATTAACACCTATTTCGGCTATAATGCGGTGAGCGGATTAAGGATTCGACAGGGCGGCCGCATGCCGGAGCAAAAAAGCTGTCGATTAAATCAGCCCGAAGTTAAGAAAATACTTGTAAGCAAAGAAGAACAAAATTATATTGATGAACTGACCGGCGGAATGGCTGACAGCCCGTTAAAGGAGAGCCTGACCCGTCTGGGAAAAAGTGTTTTGTCTCAAAACCGCAATGAACAGGAGCAATAATGACTTTTGAAAATGTTGTGAAGAAAATCAGTCGTATTTTGGCAATCGCCTTTATGTTTGTTATGGCTGATATGTTTTATTTGACACAAAAAGGTTTTAGCTGGGTAGACGATCAACTGGTGTTGGTTAAACCGGCAGAAGCGGCGGTTCCCGCAACAACAGCCGCGGCAGGCGTTGCCCCCAGCCGTTTTGATATGGAGCCTGCTCATGTTCTTGGTAGTCCGGACGCGCCGGTTACGATTTATGAGTTTTCGTCACTCGGATGTTCTCATTGCGCCGATTTTCATTTGGAAATTTTGCCGCAGCTGAAAAAAGATTATATTGACAGCGGCAAGGTCAAACTGGTGTTCGCCGATTTCCCGATTGACGCCAAGTCCATGAAAGCAGCCATGTTGGCACATTGCATGCCGGCCGACAAATATTTTGATTTTTTGAGCCTTCTGTTTAAAAAACAACTGACTTGGGGATTGTCGTTAAAAACGGAAAAACTGTTGGCCAGCTATGCCGAACTGGAAGGGCTGACCGCAGAACAGGCCAAAGCCTGCATGGAAGACGACAATACGGCCAGAAAAATTATGGAAGTTCGGCAGGACGCCATGGAAAAACTGCAAATCCAGGGAACGCCGTCGTTTTTGATCCGCAGCGCCGATGCCGAGGAATTGCTGCCGGGGATTCCGGGATATGAAAAATTGCAGGAAGTTTTAAATAAATATCTCGCCCGTTAATAAGTCGGTAATATTTTAGGGAATATGTTGTCTTATGAAAAAACTTCCTGAAGACATCAGGAAACTGGAGGGGAAAATTTCCCGCCTGAAAGAACGGGAGGAAAGTTACCGGAAGCCGGTCGGTAGCTCGGAATATTCGGGAGCCGCTGCGACCGGATTGCGAATCGCCGTTGAACTGCTTTCTGCCGTTTTGGTCGGTGCGGCCATCGGTTTTGTTCTTGACCGCGCAGCAGGCACCCGCCCGGTTTTCCTGACGGTGTTTCTTTTGTTCGGCGGAGCCGCCGGTATATTGAATGTTTACCGTTTGTCCAAGACGGAAGAAAAACGGAAAAACAATAAGGAGTAGGTTGAATTGTCAAACCCGATGGAACAATTTGTCATTAAGCCGATTATTCCGATTAAGGCAGGAGAGGTAGATATTTCCTTTACCAATTCTTCTCTGTTTATGTTGCTGGCTGTGGCTGCGGCAACGCTTGTGTTTCTGCTTTGTCTCAGACGGCGTACGGTCGTTCCCGGTTTGGCTCAGTCTTTACCCGAATGTACTTACGGCTTTATTGCCAACCTGATGAAAGAAAACATCGGACCGGAAGGACTGAAATATTTCAGTTTCATTTTTTCAGTGTTTCTGTTTATCGCATTCGGCAACGTGCTTGGTTTGTTCCCTTATGCTTTTACGTTTACCTCACATGTAACGGCGGTCGGTACGCTTTCCATTCTGGCGCTTTTGTTTAATATCTGCGTCGGTATCAAAAAGCGTAAATGGGGGTATTTGCGCACATTTATGCCAAAGGGCATTCCGTTTGTGCTGGCTCCGTTGATCGTGCCGATTGAAACAATTTCCATGCTGTCCAAACCGTTCAGCCTGACGGTTCGTTTGGCGGCAAATATGACAGTAGGGCATATTATGCTCAAAATTATTGCGGGCTTCGTGGTCAGCGTCGGTGTTTTGGGTGTTGTTCCGCTGTTGTTCAGCTCGTGCATTGTTGTCTTTGAGTTGTTCATTGCCATTCTGCAGGCTTTTATCTATACGGTGCTAAGCTGTATTTACCTGGGGGATGCCCTGCGCAGCCACTGACGCGGATTATTTTGTAGGATATGTTTAATGTTGAAATCTGAAAGGAAAATTAAATGGAACCTTTAGCTTATATCGGCGCTTCTGTTTGCGCTTTGTCGATGATGGCCGCAGCCTGGGGCGTGGCCAAGCTGTGGATGACGATTATTACTACCGTCGGCCGCAATCCGCAGGTTAAGAAAGATGTTGATATTTACGGCTGGGCCGGGTTTGCCGCGATCGAGGCAATCGCTCTGTATGCATTGGTTATCGCCCTGATTATGCTGACCGGCGGCGGCGAATAAAAAAACAGTGTCTGCCGGATGAACGGGACGGCCTTGAGCCGTTTCCCGTTCCGGCGGTGTTTGAAAACTTTTTAGAAAGGGGCGTTCATGCCACAACTTGATTTTTCTCCGTTTCCTTCCCAGGCATTCTGGATGCTTGTCAGCTTTGTGCTGATGTGGGCGATTATGGCGAAAATAGTGGTGCCCAGAATCACGGATATTCTGAACCAGCGGCAGCGGAAGATAGACGATTATCTGGCAGCGGCAAGCGAGTTTAAGCATTCGGCGGAAGAGGCTTTGGAAAAATATGAAAAAGCCGCGCGGAAGGCAAACGAAAAAGCTGCCGAAAGCCTGCGCAAGGCAAATGAAGATCTGCAAAAGAAAATTGCCGAACAGGAAGCCAAAACCGCCGAAAAGACAGCTGCGTTGCTGGCGGAAAACGAGCGGAAAATTGAAGAGAAGAAAAAGGAAACCATGGAAAAAATCGAGCAGATATCGATAAATCTGGCGGCTCAGATTGCAGATAAGCTCGGTTTGGAGCAGGTGGTTTCCGTTAAAGAGGTGGAAAAAGCAGCCGGACAGGAGCAGCGTCATGAGTGAGGAACTTGTCAATACCAACGGAATAGAGCTGTTGGATGCGACTCAGGAAGCAGTCGTCGATGCGGCCGGCGGTGTAGAAACCATTCTGAAAGATACGACGGAAGAACTGCACGGCGGTGGAGAAGTTTTTTATTTGTCGGCAGAGTTTTGGGTTGCCATGGCTTTTGTGCTGGTTGTCGCGGGGTTGTTCGTGCCTCTGAAAAAAGCACTGCTGGCTTATTTGAAAAAATATGCGGAGAAAGAAGCCGGGCGTATCTATGAGGCGGAAAATCTGAAGACGGAAGCGCGCGAGCTGTTGGCCTCTTATGAACAAAAGCTTGAAAAAATGGATGAAGAAACCGCCGCCGTTCTCAACCGGGCCAAAAAGGAAGTTTCGTTTCTGAAAAAAAATGCCATGGCGGAATTGGAACGGCAGGCGCGCCAGCAAGAAAAAAACGTGCAGGAAAGGATTAACGGCGAGTTGGCGCAGGCCGAAAGCGCACTGACCGCCGCGGTAACAGAACGGACAATGGAACTGCTCAAAAAAGCTTTGGGCGAAAAGTTGGATGACCGCACCCGTTCAAAACTGATTGACGAATCTATCGGAAGAATAAGCCTGTTGAAATAGGGCGGTAAAGATAAGGCTGAAACGGACAGATCTTCGGCTAAAAAGGCAAGATATGTTTTTGCTTTAATCGGAAGCGATAGAAATGTGCTTGCTTTTTTGAAAATTTCATTTTACTTATATAAGTGAATTCCAATTATTTATTAAAAATCAGAGAGGTTCAGGAAGTTGCAAAGGACAACACCCTCTTTAAAAATCCTGGCAGCATATGAATACGGATTATAAGCAGATTATTTTTTATCTTGCCGATATGGGGCAAGGTTTGAGAAAAGATCTGATTGAAAAAATCGGTCTTGAAAATTACGGCCATTTTCGTGCTCTTTGTGTTTTAAAAGAAATTTTTATTGACGGTAAACCGGGATGGCAAAGCACGCCGGAAACGAAGAGACTGAAAAATTTTTACCGCGAACCGACGGAAGAGGAAAAACTGTTCGGTTGTTTGTCTGCCGGAGCGGAAATTTAGTTTTCTGAAAAAAGACGGTTTTCCGGTTAGATTTTATAAACCCTGTCTGAAATTTTTCAGACAGGGTTTTGTTTATCTGGATTAAAGGGAAAAGACAGAGGCCTTTATGAGGGCGGTTTTCTGCGTGGTCGGGTGGTAAGATTAATTAAAAGTCAAGAAAAATTCGGCCACCGGTTAGGAAG
>CALXPZ010000002.1 GCA_944390375.1 uncultured Alphaproteobacteria bacterium
TTGATCATTCGATCACGATCGAGTTTAACGGACAGGATTATGATCTGACCGCCAAAATCGAACTGCGTTACTATTCGGGTTCTCATCCGGCCGTGGTTGCAAGCCGGCTTATCGACAGCGGGATAAACTACGTTACGACAGATGAATGGAATACGATTTATACCGCCTGGGCCGATGTCGAACACGAATATTCCGACGGCAGCCGCGGAACCGTCCGCCACAATACGGAGCAGATGATGATCGGTCTTGTTCAGGAGGCGGAGACGTATAAAGAACTGCCGGATGCAAATCTGGAGCTCCTGGCCAGCGGATTTGCGGGGGATTCCATCGTAGAACCGACGTATTCCGTTGCTCCCGTCAATATCGGCACGCTTACCCGCAAATTTGAGGTAAATTATAACTATTTTACTCTTTCGTGCGAGGTTGTTGAGCCGTATGCGTATTATTATGACGGAATTATCAGATTCGATTTTCCGTGCTTAAAATATACGAATGTATCGGCAGACTATGAGCTGAAGCTGATCGGTGAATATGTCGGTGTCAGCGGGCGTCATTACAACGCTTATATACTGACACAGGAGATTACCGGCAGTCTGGGTGAAGGGCAACACGTTGCCGGCAACGACGTTCAGATTATCGTTTATCTCGATTGATCGTAACACTTGAAAAAAAACACCCTCCCTTTAGGGGACGGTGTTTTTTGGTGCCGTGTTATTCCGGTCTGCCATCAGCGTTCCAGCGGTTTGTAGCGGAAAGCATGCGGGTTGCAGGCATCGGCGCCGAGGCGGCGGATTTTGTCTTTTTCGTATTCTTCAAAATTACCTTCAAACCATTCGACATGGCCATTGCCCTCGTAGGCCAGAATGTGGGTGGCCAGACGGTCCAAAAACCAGCGGTCGTGCGAGGTTACGAGCACGCAGCCGGGGTAGTTCATGATCCCTTCTTCCAGCGAGCGCAGAGTGTCGACATCTAGGTCGTTGGTCGGTTCGTCAAGCAAAATCACGTTAGCGCCTTTGCGCAGCATTTTGGCCAGGTGAACGCGATTACGCTCGCCGCCGGAAAGCTGACCGACTTTTTTCTGCTGGTCGCTGCCTTTGAAATTGAACTGGCCGACATAGGCGCGGGAGGGAAATTCTTTTTTGCCGAGAGTAATCATATCAAGGCCGTCAGAGATTTCTTCCCAGACATTTTTGTCGGGGTTGAGCTCGTCACGGCTTTGGTCAACATAACCGAGGTCAACCGTATCGCCGATGCGGATGGCGCCCGAATCCGGCTTTTCCTGTCCGGTAATCATGCGGAAAAGAGTGGTTTTGCCGGCGCCGTTGGGACCGATGATGCCGACGATCGCGCCCCGCGGAATCTTAAACGAGAGGTCGTCGATCAGTATGCGGTCGCCGTAGCCTTTGGTGATATGTTCGGCCTCAATGACCAGATCACCCAGCCGTTCGGTCATCGGAATATTGATGTTGGCGGTGGTGATTTTTTCTTTTGCGGAAGCCTGCAACAGTTCGTCGTAAGCGTTGATACGGGCTTTCGATTTTGCCTGGCGGGCTTTGGGGTTTTTCTTGATCCACTCCAGCTCGCTGGCCAAAGTTTTCTGGCGGGCGGATTCTTCTTTTTCTTCCTGCGCCAGGCGTTTCTGCTTTTGTTCCAGCCAGGAGGAATAGTTGCCCTCGTACGGAATGCCCTGACCGCGGTCAAGCTCTAAAATCCAGCCGGTAACGTTGTCAAGAAAATAACGGTCGTGGGTAACCATAACCACCGTGCCGGCATAGTTTTGCAGGTGTTTTTCCAGCCAGGCGACGGATTCCGCGTCGAGGTGGTTGGTCGGCTCGTCTAAGAGCAACATATCCGGTTTTTGCAAAAGCAGGCGGCAGAGAGCAACCCGGCGTTTTTCTCCGCCGGAGAGCTTGGTTACGTCGGCATCGGCCGGCGGGCAGCGCAGGGCGTCCATGGCAATTTCGATATTGCGCTCAAAATCCCAGCCGTTGCAGGCGTCGATTTTTTCTTGCAGTTCGGCCTGTTCGTTAATCAGGTTTTCCATTTCCTCGTCGCTCATCGGTTCGGCAAAGCGGGCGGAAATTTCTTCGAATTTTTTAAGGAGGTCGCGGGTTTCGCCCAAACCGTCCATGATGTTTTCAATCACGTTTTTGGCCGGGTCAAGCTGCGGTTCCTGCTCCAGGTAGCCGACCTTGACGCCTTCGGCCGCCCAGGCTTCGCCGTTAAACTCTTTGTCTACGCCGGCCATGATTTTGAGTAAGGTCGATTTACCCGCGCCGTTAACGCCGAGTACGCCGATCTTGGCGCCGGGCAAAAAAGACAACGTAATTCCCTTGAACAGCTCACGGCCGCCGGGAAATACTTTGGTCAGATTCTGCATGACAAAAACATACTGGTAAGATGCCATTTTGTAAAAAACTCCTTAAATTGTTTATTGTTATTATTATTGACGTTTAATATGCCCTATCGTGGGTTCTGCCGGCAGGGCGTCGTCGGTATCGTCGGTCGCTTCATCGGGTAATATGTTTTGAATTTTTATCTTTCCGACTCTGACCTTTTTGCCGCTGTCGTAGATTTTTTGTGCGTTTTCCCGATCATTGCGATCTTTATAGATCAGGGTGGCGTCATAGGGTTGACGAGGGGTAAAGATTGACCCGTCGGGCATTTTGATGGTGCCGTCGGCGTAAAGCGTCGCATTGTAAATAAGCTGGTTGTCAAAGCGGCGGTTGATGTTGTTGCAATCAAAAAAACCGTCTACCTGTTTGGCAAAATAGCCGTCGACTTTGGCTTTGTTGTAGGCATACATGGCTTTTGCCTGCATTTGGTCGTTCGGCGCCTTGGTGATCAGGATGGCGCGTGCCAGCATTTCAAAAGTTTGATACTTGGAAGCGCCGCAAGCCATTCCCTGGCCGGCAATGTAGCCGAGCGTTTCAATTTCCTCAATATAGCCTATCTGCTGGGCTTGGGCGTTATTTAAGGAAAAAAAGACCGCCACGGCCGCAGCTCCTAATATTTTCTTCATTGCAGCTCCTTGTCCTTATATTGTTTATGCTGATTATAGGGGAAATATTTTGCAATGCAAAAATAATCTTTGTTTTTTTGCGAAAAATATGGTTGACAAAAGATAAGTTTTATCATAAGTTTCAGCAAAACATCTGAAATGAGGAATGTGTTATGAAACTTTATAGTTCTTTAAAAACCAAGAAAAACCGCGATAAGGACTGCAAAATCGTTCGTCGTAAAGGCCGGATTTTCATCATTAACAAGAAGAACCCGAAGTTTAAGGCTTGCCAGGGTTAGTTTGTTTATGCCTTTCAAATCGGCTCCGCAAGCGCGGAGCTTTTTTTGTGCCCAAAGCGGATAAAACAAAAAGCAGGCCTGATAAGCCTGCTTTTTGCGGATGTAATATTTGCGACCGCGGCGGCTTTAGGGCAAGAGCGGCGACCAGGCGGGGTCGGACGCGTCGGCCGGTGTAACGATCATCCGTTCGTTGTAGCCGGTGAGGTCGATGGTATAAAGTTTTACCGGCGCATTGCTGCGGGAAGTTCCTTTGTCCTGACGGAAATACATTAGCACACGGCCGTTGGGCGCCCAGACCGGCGCTTCAACCAGGTAACCGCTGGTGATCAGCCGTTCGCCGCTGCCGTCGGGATACATAACCCCGATGTAAAACTGGCCGCCGTACATTTTGGTAAAGGCGATGTAGTCGCCTCGGGGCGACCATACCGGCGTGGCGTAACGTCCTTGTCCGTAGCTGATACGATGGACATTGCTGCCGTCGGCATCCATGACATAAAGCTGTTGGTTGCCGCCGCGGTCGGAGTTAAAGACGATCTGTTTGCCGTCCGGTGAGTAACTCGGCGACGTGTTAATTGAGGTTCCCGAAGTCAGTTGTTTGCTTTTGTTCGTTTTTAAGTCGAGTTCGTAGATGTCGGTGGTGCTGCCTTTGGCATAGCTCAGCAGCAGTTTGGAGCTGTCAGGCGAAAAGACGGGCGCAAAAGTCATCCCTTCAAACTCGCCGACCAGTTTCTGCTCTCCGGTTTCAATATCAAGCATATAAACTTTCGGGGTGCTGCCGGCATAGGACAGATAAGTAATCTTTTGCAGGTTGGGCGAAAAACGCGGCGTTAAGGCCATGGAGGCGCCGTTGGTCAAAAATTTGTGGTTTTCGCCATCCTGGTCCATGATAGCCAGCCGTTTGATACGGCGAGTGGCAGGGCCGCTTTCGGAAATATATACAATCCTTGTGTCAAAATAGCCTTTTTCACCGGTCAGACGTTCGTATATGGCGTCGGCAATAACATGGGCAACCCGTCGCCAGTTTTCTTTGGTGGTGGTAAAAGACTGGCCTTTCATCTGTTCTTCCGAATATATGTCCCAGAGGCGAAATTCTACCCGCAGGCTGCCGGTGCCGGTTTCGGAGACGGCGGCCTGGACGAGAGCGGCCGCATTGATAGCCTTCCAATCGGTAAAACGCGGCAGTTCGTTGATGGAGTTAAAACTCTGGATGTAGCTGTCTTCCGGTATGATGCTGAACAGTCCGGAACGCTCAAGGTCGGCAATGGTTACCTCGCGGATACGTTCACCGTAAGACAAAGCATCGCCGCTGCCGGACATTTGCGGAAAAGCAATCGGCATCGGTTCGCGCATGGCTCCGTTGACGTCAATTTTTAACTCGGCGCGGGCCGGAGAAATCAGAAATCCGAGCGCTAAGGCAGCGTAATATAAGATTTTCATTTTAACACCTTGGGATTTTAAAATTTTACTTATGATATAACATATGTTAACATTGTTAAAATTTCATTAGCAGATAAAAAATTCCGGGGATTTTATATGGAAATAAAGGATTTTAAAGCGGCTCTGCCGGTCAAAAAGGCGCTTATCGGTTTTGATTACGGCAGCAGGCGGCTGGGAGTGGCGGTTTCTGATCTGTCGTTG
>CALXPZ010000003.1 GCA_944390375.1 uncultured Alphaproteobacteria bacterium
TTGATCATTCGATCACGATCGAGTTTAACGGACAGGATTATGATCTGACCGCCAAAATCGAACTGCGTTACTATTCGGGTTCTCATCCGGCCGTGGTTGCAAGCCGGCTTATCGACAGCGGGATAAAAGACCTGCAAGACGACCTGTGGACAAGCTCTTACACAAGCTGGGCGGAAATCGAACATCAGTATTCCGACGGAACAAGCGGTCGGCAAGTTTATGAAGCCGAAGGAATGCGGGGAGAAATTGAATCGACTCTACAGTCGTACAAGATTTTGCCGGATTCAGATCTGCGCCTGATATCGGCCGGTTTCAGCGAAACGACGGTACGGGATACGGTCGGTTTGCCCGAAAACATGGTTATTTGCGAGCTGCATCGCACATATGAAGTGGTCTACAATCATTTCAGCCTGAGCTACCCCGTGAACGAATATGAAGTTTGGTATGATGACGGAGCTCTCCGATTGGAAATGCCCTGCCTGAAATATGAAAACGTACGCGAAGAGCATAATCTCCGTCATGTGGGAGATTATGTCGGAGAAGAACGCGACTACGAGGAATATTATTTCCAGCAGTACATTTACGGAAACTTCGGCGAAGCCGTCCATGAAGCGTCCGAGAGCTTTCAGGTGATCGTTTATACGGAATGAACACTCTCTGCGGTGATATTTAAAAACTCCCCCTGTTTAAAAAAACAGCGGGAGTTTTTTGTAACAATTTGTAACAACTTGTTAAGAGATTTTTCGGCGAAAATATGATATATCTTTGCGCAGATTATATTTCAACCTTTCAAATAAGGATTTTTAAGCATGGCTAAAATCAAAGTTGCCGTTATCGGCGCCGGCATGATGGGTAAAAACCACCTCAAAACCTACAAATCTCTGCCGAACGTCGAACTCGTCGGCGTTTATGACATTTTCCCGGAAGCGGCACAAAAAGCAGCCGAAATGTTCGGAATCAAAGCTTTTTCCTCAATGGAAGAAGTGGCTGAAAATGTGGACGCGGTCAGCGTGGTTACCACCTCCGTTACACATGCCGATGTCGGTGAATTTTTCTTAAATCACGGTATTCACTGCATGATGGAAAAACCGTTGGCAACAACGGAAGAAGGCTGTCTGCGCCTGATCAATGCCGCCAAAAAGAACAACGTGGTGCTTTTGGTCGGCCATATCGAAAGATTTAACCCGGCGGTTGAACAGATGGGCAAAATCCTTTCCGATACTTCTAAAATCCGCTCGCTGACAGCACAGAGAATGTCGGCCGCGTCGGGACGCATCACCGATGTTGACGTGGCAATGGACCTGATGATTCACGATGTGGAAGTTATCCAATCTCTGGTTAAATCGCCGGTTATCAACGTGCAGGCGGCGGCGGTCAAAACGTCCGATCATCCGGAAGGCAAAGACTATATTACCGCCGTGCTGGAATTTGCCAACGGGGTTACCGCCAATATCACGGCCAGCCGTATCACGCAGGCTCGCGTACGCACGCTGACGGTTACCACCGACACCAACTATATTGATATGGATTTTATCAATCAGAGCATCAATGTTCACTCGCAGGGTCGTATGCCCTACGTCAACCAGGAAAACATCCCCGAATGGATGAACTATGGCTTAAAAGGCAGCGTCGAACAGCTTTTCATCCCCAGCAACCAGCCGCTTTCGGCAGAACTCAGCCACTTTATAAGCTGCATTAACGGTGAGGCGACACCGCGTATTTCCGGCGAAAACGCTTTGGAAGCACTGAAAGTCATCTGGGAAGTGGAAGACAAGCTCGGACTGCTCAGCCACGAAAAGAACTCTGCAACCGCCGAGAAAATGACAGCGGCCTGAGTTTATAAACAAAATTATGGTGCAGCGCTATAAAATTACCGTCGAATATGACGGCAGCGACCTGCTCGGCTGGCAAAAACAACTGGACGGGCCGAGCGTACAGGAATTTTTGGAAAAAGCCGTCTGCGCCTTTTGTCAGGAAGAAACCGAAGTTTACGGCGCCGGCAGAACAGATGCCGGCGTTCATGCTTTGGCGCAAGTTGCCCATTTTGATCTAAACCGCGAGGTCGATCCCTTCCGCCTGCAAGAGGCGATGAATGCTCATCTGCGCAATATGGAGGCGCCGGTTGCGGTGCTGAAGGCCGAAAAAGCGGCAGCGGATTTCCATGCCCGTTATTCGGCCGTCGGCCGGGCCTATATTTACCGTATAACCACCCGGCGGGCGCCGCTTGTTTTGGATAAAAACCGCAGTTGGGCGGTGCCGGTGCCGCTTGACCTTGAAAAAATGCGCGAAGGAGCAAAATATCTGCTCGGACATCACGACTTCACTTCTTTCCGCGCGGTCAAATGCCAGGCGAAATCACCGCTTAAGACACTCGACAAACTGGACATCCGCCGAGAGGGAGAAAATATTTTCCTTGAAGTCGAAGCTCGCTCTTTTCTTCATCATCAGGTGCGCAACATGGCCGGAACCCTGAAAATGGTCGGCGACGGACATCTCCGGCCGGAAGACATTAAGACCATTTTGGAGGCAAAAGACCGGCGGGCGGCGGGACCGACGGCACCGGCCTGCGGGCTTTATTTAAGCAAAATTATATATCCTTAACCAACAAAAAATACTGTTGTTTTTTTCGCCCGCTCCGCTATACTTTTTCTATAGGCCTTGCCATAAGGGAGAAAATGCAAATGGCACATCAGATTAAAGTTTGCATGGGCAGCTCCTGCTTTGCCCGCGGAAATGCGAAGAACCTCCAGCTGATTCAAAGTTTTCTGGAACAAAAAGGCATTGAGGCCGATGTTGAACTTTGCGGCCTGCGCTGCTGCAACCGCTGCGCCGCCGGCCCGAACATCACCATTGACGATACCGAATATCATCATGTCGACAGCGGCACCATGCTCGATATTTTGGAAAAAACGTTCCGCTGACGCCAAGGAGGAAATATGTCCGACCGCGAATATCCCTTATATACCATCAAAAACAACTGTATGGACTGTTACAAATGCGTCCGCCGCTGCCCGGTCAAAGCCATCAAAATCGAAGACAACAGCGCACAGATCGTGCCTGATTTGTGCATTGCCTGCGGCACCTGCTATAAGGTTTGCCCGGCCAAGGCCAAACAGCCGCGCAACGATCTGGTGCGCGCCAAACATCTTATCGAATCGGGCAAAGACGTCTATGTTTCGCTGGCGCCGTCATGGATTGCCGAATTTCCGGAGCTTTCGGCGGAAAATATGATTGCCGCCCTGCGCCGGCTCGGGTTCCGCGGGGTGGGAGAAACCGCCGCCGGCGCGGAAGAAGTTTCCGCCCATATTGCCGGCCTGCTCGGCGAAAAAGAATCGGGAATGCTGATTTCCACCGCCTGCCCGTCGGTGGTTGAGTATATCCGCAAATATCTGCCGGAAATGACAAAGCACCTGACGCCGCTTTCGTCGCCGCTATTGGCGCATTGCCGGATGTTAAAAGACAAACTCGGCAGCAATATCGAAGTGGTTTTTGTCGGCCCCTGCATTGCCAAAAAACTTGAGGCCGACGCGCATCCCGACCTGTTGAGCTTAAGCCTCAGTTTCGGCGACATAAGGCAATGGTTCCATGATGCCGGCATTATTCCGGAAGAAATACGCACCAGCGTTTATGACAAATTCGTAATGACCAAGGCGGAAGAAGGAACCGCCTACCCGATTGAGGGCGGTATGATTGAAACCGTCAAACCTTATCCGGCGGCAAAAAACGCCTATATGATGCAGATATCGGGCATTGCCAATATCAAGCGAGAACTGGCGGGCTTAAAGCCGGAACAATTCGACCGGCCGGTGTTTATCGAATGTCTGGCCTGCGCCGGCGGCTGCGTGGCAGGTCCCTGTATGACCAACCGGACACCGGGATTTGACAAGCGGCTTGATATTCTGAAACACAGCAATTTTTCCGATCAGGCGGGAAAACGGCAGCCACAGGCGGATATTTCCCTGCAATATGCCGAAAACCAGGTGGTTGATCAGGAGTTCGGCGAGGCGGAAATCCGCAAAGCACTGGCCACAATCGGCAAGTACAGCGTTGAAGATGAACTCAACTGCGGCGGCTGCGGATATGACACCTGCCGCAATTTTGCAAAAGCCATGCTGGCGGGCAAGGCCGAACCGGAAATGTGCGTTTCCAACATGAAACATCAGGCTCAGCGCAAGGCCAACGCTCTTATCCGCTGTATCCCTTCGCCGATCGTGATTGCCGACAGCAATTTAAACATTATCGAATGCAACGACAAATTCGTGGAAGCTTTCTGGAAAGAAGAAGAACACGGGGAAATATACGACCGCAACGACCTCCGCGGCGCCGATCTTCGCGACTTTATCGACTTTACCAACCTGTTTTCGGCCTCGCTTGACCTCGGGCAGGACATCCGCCGCGAACATATCCGTTTCGGCGATCGGCTGTTTGACGTGGTCGTCTTTAATATCGACCAGAAACAAATTGTCGGCGGCATTATCCAGGACGTTACCAAAATGGAGATGAAAAAAGAGCAGATCGCCGAAAAAGCCCGCGACGTCATTCATAAAAATCTGGCAACCGTACAGCAGATTGCCTGTACTTTGGGCGAACATATGGCGGAAACGGAAATCCTGCTGCGCTCGATTGCCGAAGACTACGCCGGCAGCGAACCGGAAAGCAGCGTTGAAAAGTCGATAAAATCTTATGAGGACGACCAATGAACAATTCGCTGTTTATCGACATCGGCTCTTACCAGAAACAAAAAGACGGCGAAGATTGTTTCGGCGATACCATCTATTCCAAAAAAATCCCCGAAGAACGGCGGGTGATCAGCATCCTTTCGGACGGACTCGGCAGCGGCGTGAAAGCTAATATCCTGTCGTCGATGACGACCCGCATGGCCATGAAATTTATGGAAGACAATGCCGATTTGCTGCGTTCGAGCGAAATTATGATGGATGCGCTGCCGATTTGTCAGATACGCAAAATCAGCTACGCCACTTTTTCCATCGTTGACAGCGAGCTGGAAGGTAAAACCCGCATTTTTGAAATGGACAATCCCCATTTTATTTTTCTGCGCCGTAACAAGCCGCTATCCATCAAAGGACGGGAGTTTTCTTCACCGAAATGGAAAGACCGCACCATCAGCGCCTCGCAAATCACCACCCAGCCGGAAGACCGCATTATCCTGATGTCGGACGGGGTTACTCAGGCCGGACTCGGCAACCGGCGCTATCCGCTCGGCTGGGGACGGCAGGGCTGCATTGATTTTGCCCTAAAGGAAATTGAAAAAGACCCGCATATGTCTTCGCAGACGCTGGCGCAGAAAATCGTTGAGGAAGCCTTGAACAAAGAGCTGGAGAAAAAAGCCGGCGACGATATCAGCTGCGTCTGCATCTATTTTCGTAC
>CALXPZ010000004.1 GCA_944390375.1 uncultured Alphaproteobacteria bacterium
TCCATAATCCCAATATACACGGCATAAGCTTGTTCAAAGGTATAGATAGCTGTAAACAACAATATCGACCAACGATAACCTTTAACGTTCAAATAGCACAACGGACAAAGGAATAGGCTTGCGCCAAAAGCATTCATATATTCGCCGCTGACAATTCCCGATATCCAGGTCAAAACAAAAACCAGCGCAATCGGCCAAAAGCGCGAAGCTTTGTACCATTTAACCTGATCATATGTTTCCGCAGCCTGACGGATTACCTCTTTATCCGACCACAAAACCATACTGACCCAATTTCTATCTCTGCTTTCCTCTGTCGCGGCCGGTGTCTTGTTTTCTTCCATATTCTGCCTTTCAGTCTTTTTTAAACTTCATATATTCCGATGAAAAACCATGCGGATGACGCGCTTGCAGCTTGGCGACATTATGACGGATGACATCGTCCAGATCAATATTTAAGGCAATCGCCGCCTGCATGACATACCAACAGACATCGCTCAGTTCATCAATCAGCTTTTGTCGGTTTTCTTCGGTCAGTTCCTTGTTGTGATATTTCAGTTTTTTCCACAAATCGCCGACTTCGCCGGCTTCACCGGCCAACCCGGCAGCCGCCATATCCATGCGCGCAAAATTGCCGCCGAGCCAGCGGGAAATTTCTTGTTCACGGGCAAGAGCCGTTTCGTCATCTTTTCCCGCCCGGGAAGTTACGTCATCCACAAATTTCTTATATTCTCCGAAAAATCCTTTTACATCATCCATTTCCATCTTCCTGTCAAACTGCGACCTTAGCTTTTATCGTGTCATAACATTGATAATTTTCAAGCGAAAAGTCTTCATAAACAAAATCGTTGATGTCCTTGACCTCCGGATTGATTTTCATCTGCGGCAGCGCAAACGGCCGGCGGGAAAGCTGTTCCCTCACCTGGTCAAAATGATTGTGATATATATGCGTATCACCGAGCGTATGGATAAACTCGCCGGGTTCCAGACCGCAGACCTGCGCCACCATCATTGTCAAAAGCGCATAAGAAGCGATATTAAAAGGAACGCCGAGAAACATATCGCAGCTTCTCTGATAAAGCATACACGACAATTTGTTGTTCGCCGTATAAAACTGAAACATCATATGGCAGGGAGGCAGCCGCATTTCCGCAATTTTGCCGACATTCCAGGCAGAAACGATCATCCGACGGTCGTTCGGATTGTTTTTGAGTTTGTCAATCACCTCCGCCAGCTGGTCAATGCCCTCATTGTTCCAGTTGCGCCATTGCGCGCCGTAAACCGGCCCGAGGTTGCCGTTTTCATCGGCCCACTCATTCCAGATACGCACGCCGTGATCCTGCAGATATTTGACGTTGGTATCTCCCTTAATAAACCACAACAGCTCATAAATAATGCTTTTTAAGTGCATTTTCTTGGTCGTCATCAGCGGAAAACCTTTTGAAAGGTCAAAACGCATCTGCCGGCCGAAAACCGAACGGGTGCCCACACCGGTACGATCCGTCTTGTCCACGCCGTTTTCCAACACATCTTTTAACAAGTCCAAATATTGCTGCATTACTCCATTCCTTTTTCAATAGCCTGCACAATTCTTTTCAAGACATTCTGGTCGACAAACTCCCCTTTTTTAATCCACACACTGGTAGTAACATCATCCAGTTCATAGTCGGAAGATATTTGTCTGTATTTTTCAAAAAGCACATTAACACAATCAGTTATCACGACAGGCTCACCTTTTGCGTCAGGATTAAGTTTGCCATGATAAACACAATCGACAACCACGTCGGGCAACAGCTTGCTTCCGCCGGTCATAAACAGCCGGTAAACCGACGCCCCGCCCGCAATGTACAGGTCGCCTTCATAATCTTTGAAAAAACGTATGTCGTTTACGGCACGGTGATTCTGAGGATCCGACACCTCATACCCTTCTTCCTGCGTCAGCACAAAGATTTTACGGTCGGGCAGCGTCCGTCCGGGAAAGCTCTCATAGGTTTTTTGCCCCGCCACCAGCGTCTGCCCCGTCGTAATCCGGCGAAAACGCTGAAAATCCGATTTGACATGCCAGGGAATTTGCGTCCCGATTCCGATCAGGTTATCCCCCTGATGGCGGCACCAGATTGCAATTTTGGTCATTTTTTTCCTTTCTGTATCAACCTGCGCCGATTTTAGCACCGGCATTTTGCTTGGCAAGTTCTACCGCCGACTTATAGACATTTTTATGAGCATAAAAACTCTTGCCAAAAACCGCTAAATTGTTTATTATGCCAAGCGTTGAGCAATCAACTGTGACACCAGAGGCTGTGTGGAATAGATATTCTGGACCCGGGGGCGGTACCCGGCGCCTCCACCAAAAATTTTATAAGGGGGCGAAACAGGATCGACAGGGTATGATAAAGACATTTGCTGTGTCCGGTGAGATACCACCGTTATCGGTTCAAAATAAAATGAATGCTAACGATAATGAATTAGCACCTGTTGCTTTGGCTGCTTAATTTAGCAGTTGCAACAAACGCAAATTCTTGCGGCTTTGGTTAGCCGCAAGTGGGGACTGAGCCACCCAGCAACAGAACGGCTCGTTTTTTTGAGTTTTAAAATCAGGAAACCGGAAAGATGGAAAAGTACATAACCGAAATAAACTACGACCGTCTGGTAGAAAAAGCGTTGAAACACGTTGTGATTGACGCCCTTAAAATTGTCGAAAAACAGGGGCTTCCGGGCGAACACCATTTTTACATCGCTTTCCGTACCGATTATCCGGGCGTCAAAATGGACGATCTGCTGAAAAGCCAGTACCCGAAAGAAATGACAATCGTCCTCCAAAATCAGTTTTCAGACCTGACCGTCAACGATTACGCCTTTTCGGTTACCCTGCGTTTCAGCCGGGTTCCCTATACGTTGGAAATTCCCTTTGCCGCCATAACCTATTTCGGCGACCCGAGCGTACGTTTCGGTATCAGTTTCGGCAGCGAAATTGACAGCAACACCCCGGACGAAGAGCCCAAACCTGCACCCAAAAATGCCGATGTGGTTTCCATCGACGCTTTCCGGAAAAAAGGCAATGCTTAAAAAATCCGTCATCATCGCCGGCAGGCATTATACCAGCATTTCCCTCGAAAAGGAATTTTACGGCGAACTGCTGGCCATCTGCAAAGAACGGCAGATGTCGCTTAACAGCCTGATTACGGAAATAGATTCCGGAAGGGGCGACAACAACAACCTCTCTGCGGCCGTTCGCATATACATACTTCAATACCTGAAAAACAAAATCCCGGCATAAACTTCCCGGACAATTACAAAAAACAATCAAACTCTGTGCCACCGGCTTATACAAAAGCCACGTTTTGAACTTCCCGTACCATTTTATAAAAAATTCGGATATAAAGAAACAGGAAAACCGTCTCTCGGAAATTCCCGTTTCATTAACCCGTTTGCATTCAAAAAAGAAAAGACTATTCTTCTCCGCCGTGTTCTTCACCGCCGGCGGCAATCATCGGCAGTTCCTCTCCGCCCTGCTCTGTTTTCCGGCGGCGGCCGCGACGCTTTTTCTGCGGCTTTTTACGCTGAACGGCATTGATGACATAATTGCCGGTGATCTTGTACAAATCAACCAGATGTCCGTTATACATGTGATCGCCGTCCTCAATCATCGCAAAATCGACTTCCACATTGCGTTGACCGTTCAGCTTTTTGGCTAGCGCCGCCACCACAGAAGGAGTAACGATTTCGTCCTGTCCGCCTTGTATAATCAACCCCGAAGTCGGGCACGGTGCCAGGAAAGAAAAATCTTTTTCGTTTGCCGGCGGGGAAACGGCGATAAAATTATTGATGTCCGGCCGGCGCATTAAAAGCTGCAATCCCACCCAGGCGCCGAAAGAATAGCCGGCAATCCAGCACTGGCGGGCTTCCGGATTAACCGATTGCAGCCAGTCAAGCGCCACCGTTGCATCGGAAAGTTCGCCCGGACCGTCTTCAAACTGTCCCTGCGAGCGGCCGACCCCGCGAAAATTAAAACGCAAAACCGAAAAACCGAGATCTTTGAAACAGCTGAACAAAGTATAAACAACTTTGTTGCTCATAGTTCCCCCGTACTGAGGATGAGGATGCAAAATCAACGCAATCGGAGCTCCCGGCCGGCTGCTCTGATGGTAGCGGCCTTCTATTCTGCCGGCATGTCCGTTAAACAATACTTCTGTCATCTGGCAATCTCTTTTTCAAAGCTTGAATTTAGTTATTTTGGCTATACAATATTTTAAAATATTGTACAAATCGTTAATTTTAGGGAATATATCACAAAAAGACAAAAAAATACAAGCATAATTTTTGCGTCCAAAGCCATAAAAAGCCGCAATAAGCACCTTTTTATCAAGTGTAACCGAAATGTAACTATTATTTTTGATTAACTTATGCTACTATAACTATAGTGGAACATTGTGGAGGCGAGAATGAAAAAACTATTCAGCATCACGGCAGCTGCCGCGGCTTTGCTCTTTGCCGGAAGCGCTTCGGCTCAACTGCCTGCCAACCCTTGGGATATCAGCCCCAACGACGGCACATTTGACAACGTGGATTACGCAACTTCCACCGAAGACGCCGTAACACAGGCGCCGATATACGGCAACGGAGCAACCGAAGGAGAAATTCTGCCGGTAGATCCGTGGGCCAAAGCCCGCGACAAAAGCGGCATTGAAACCTGGCGCGGTTCCGGTCAGCACGGACGTCTGAACTATGTCGGTGAGGCAACAACTTTCGGCGATGCTCAGGGACAGGAAATGATTGCCCCCGAAGTCAACCGCCACAATATGCTGGTTGCGCTGGAACACTTAAGAAAACTCGGCTACAAAATTCCGGACAGCTACGATCAGAAAATCAGAAACCTGCCTAATGCCTATCGAAACATCTTGCGCGAAAACTACGCCAAAGTTCAATCGGCAGATGATCCTTTCGGCAGAAGTTTCGTCCATATGATGGAAGGCTTTGAAGAAGGTACGGGACTCGATCTCGAAAACATTCTCTTCAACTCGCTTGACATTTTGGGCACTGACTAGAAAGGCGCGGCCATGAAATATTTATTGTTTATCATTGCGGCTCTTTGCCTGGGTTCCGAAACGGCCGCGGCCCAATACAACGGCACCATGAGCAAAAGGGCTGCCGAAAGGGAAATCCAAAAGATTTTAACCGACGACATTACCACCGCAGCCAAACCGCTTAACAATAAACTCGACTATATTACAACTGCTTACGACGAAGGAGAATTGAAAGACTTAATCAGAAATTACGAAAAAACCAATCGGAAAGTAGCGGCCAAACTTGGCAAAGATTATGTTCCCTACGATCGCCGGATAGACGTCTCCGATCCCCAAAAAGTCAAACGCTATTTTCATAAAAGAATCGACATTATTTTCTAACCGAACAAATCAATATTCCAACTCCGCCCCGCAACAGGGGCGGAACGTTTTTTAAATTTAACAACCGATTTCTTAACGAGCAAAAACAAAACATCTTGCAAATTCTTTTTATCGGAATATATACATACTTAAAAGAATGTATATTTAACAAGGCCGAAACATGAAAGAAGTTTTAAGAAAAATCGGAGATATGTCCCTGCCTCTGATCGCGGGGATTATTGCGGCGCTCGCCTGGGCTAACATCGATTCTGTTTCCTACAACCGTATTGTCTACGGAGAAATCGCACCGGGAATAAATTTTCATTTTCTGATCAACGATGTCTTTCTTGTTTTCTTTTTCGGCTCCATTTGCGTGGAAATTGTCCACGGAGTAGCGCCGGGCGGCAATCTCTATCCGGTAAAAAACACAATCGGCAATCTTCTCGGCGCTCTGGGCGGCGTACTGCTGCCAGCAGCAATTTTCTTAACCCTCAACCGTTTTTTCGGCGAAGCGGCGTACACAAACGGCTGGGCCATTCCGACCGCGACCGATGTGGCAATCTCCCTGCTTTTCGCCCAGATGATTTTCGGCAAAAAGCATCCGGCTTTTACGTTTTTGCTCCTGTTGGCCATTGCCGACGACGTCGCCGGACTGGTGATCATCGCCCTCTTTTATCCCGATCCCGAACTGCCGGTTAATCCCCGCTGGCTGGCGCTGGTATTTGCGGCGGTGGCCGTTGCCTGGATCTTAAGCCAGCACAAAGTCAAGTCATACTGGTTTTATCTCCTGACCGGAATACTTTCCTGGATCGGCCTGCATAAGGCTAATATGCACCCGTCGCTGGCATTGATTTTTATCATTCCTTTTATCCCCCATATCCCGGAAGCGGGCAAAGAACGCTGCCCCACCCAGTTGGATCGTTTTGAGCGGGATTTCAAACCGGTCATAGATTATGGCCTGTTCTTTTTCGGGCTGAGCAACGCCGGCGTTGTTTTTTCAAGCATTTCGGAATTAACGTTTTTTGTTTTTATTTCCCTTTTGGCAGGCAAAACTTTCGGTATTTACCTGCTGGTAAAAGCCGCCGGCCTGCTGAAGTTTAAAATCAACCGTGCCATCAGCAACATCGACCTCCTGCTGATCGGCATGACGGCAGGCATCGGCCTGACCGTATCCCTCTTTATTGCGGAAATCGCCTATACGGACGGCAAAATCGCCGAAGCCGCCAAAATGGGGGCATTATTCAGCCTGTTTAACGGTTTTCTGGCCGTTATCCTGGCAAAATTTGTCCGCCGCAATCCGCAAATCGAACATATCTGAATTATTTTTTTGCCTTGAGCTTCATATCCGGCAAAAAAATTCTGCCGGATATTTTACATATTAACGCTTTATTTTCTTTTTCGCTTTAAAATTCTTTTATATTCAGCGGAAAGGAAAAAGAATGCCCGTCATCAACAAAAACATCTGTCTGGCCATATTTGCATTTGCTTTGCTGGTTTCTCCCGACGCACTGGCACGCCGTTCGACCTCCAGCATTGTCATCGACGCCAAAACGGGAGAAGTGCTTGTTTCAGAAAAACCGAACACAATCAGACACCCGGCATCTTTAACCAAGCTGATGACGCTTTACATCACTTTCGAGGCCCTAGAAAAAGGGATATTGAAAATGGATGACGAACTTCCCGTCTCCCGCACGGCAGAAAGCCGCTCACCTTCAAAACTCGGGGTCAGAGCTGGCGAAACCATAAAAGTTTCCACCGCCATCGACGCCTTGATCATCAAATCGGCAAACGATTGCGCAACCGTGCTGGCAGAAGGGCTCGGCTATACCGAAGCCAATTTTGCCGAAAAAATGACCGAAGTCGCCAAGGCTCTCGGCATGAAAGACACCGTTTTTAAAAACGCGTCCGGCCTGCCCAACAGCAAACAGGTAACCACCGCCCGCGATATGGCAGCGCTGGCAACGGCCGTTTATTATCACTTTCCCCAATACTACGACCTGTTTTCCCGTAAAGAGTTTACTTATAAAGGAAAAACCTACCGCACTCACAACCATATTTTAAAAAATTTTGAGGGAGCCGACGGCATGAAAACCGGTTACATTGCGTCTGCCGGGTTCAATATTGTTACCTCGGCACAGCGTAACGGAGAAAGAGTCATTGCCGTAACCATGGGACACGGCAGCCAGGAAGAACGGGACAAAAAAGTGGCCCGCCTGATGGAACAGGGGTTTGGCAAACTGGCACTGGAAAAGGCCTCTGACGCCACGGCAACTTACGTCAAATTGGACAGCCGCGATTTCTCCATAGATCTCCTGAACGCCAAAGAAAAAGAAACCGCCCCGGTCAAAAAGTTTTCCCCCGATGCCGTCTGGAGCGTTCAGCTGGGCGCTTTCAGCAACTATGCCAAAGCACGTGTCTACGCCCAAAAAATACGCCGCCGCTACAAACAGCTGAGCAGCCGCCACGCCAATGTTGAGCCGACGGAAAAAAATTCTGCCGTTTTATACCGCTCCAAATTAATCGGACTGACAAAAAACGGTGCGCAGAAAATCTGTAAAGATTTGCAAAAAGAAAACAAGTCGTGTATAGTCCTGCCTATGAACGGAAATTTGAAACTGACAATGGCGGACAAATAAGAAATGGACAACAAACGAGCTCACGTAATCGTTATCAGCAATGAAAAAGGCGGCACCGGGAAATCGACGGTTTCCATGCATCTGGCCATCAAACTGATGCAGGAAAATTTTAAGGTTGCGGTTGTCGACACCGACGGCCGTCAGGGTACCCTGACCCACTATATCGAAAACAGAAAACGCTTTTGCAAAGAAAGCGGCATTTCCCTGCCCGTTCCCGAATTGCTGACGATTTCCCCGGTGGAAAAAATCGAACAGGTCGGAGAGCATCAGAAAGAAGCGGCATCTCTCATAGCGGCTTTGCTGCCCGAATTTGACGCCGTTATCATCGACACCCCCGGCAACAAAAACTACCTTTTTGAAACCGCTCACCAGTTTGCCGACACATTGATCACGCCGATTTCGGACAGTCTTATAGATTTAAACGTCATTTCCGAAATTGACTTCACCCGCCCCGAAGAACGACACGCCGGACGCTATGCCCAATATATCTGGGACGTCAAAAAACAACTGGCTCAGCGCGGACACCCGATGTTAAACTGGATTGTCGTCGGCAACAAAGTATCGGCTCTGAATTCCCGCAACAAAAATCAGGTTTTCGGCTATCTGGAAAAAGCGGCCAAAACCTATGGTTTCCGCGTTGCGCCGGCCATCCGCGACCGGGTTATTTACAAAGAGCTGTTTTTGCAGGGCTTAACCGTTCTTGACCTGAACCATCAGGCGCTCAAATGTCGCTTAAGCGTTTCCCATATTGCCGCCAAGCAGGAAATCAGAAGTTTGGCCGAATTTATCTGTCCGTAACCCTCTTCTTCTTAAAATCCGGTTAGTAAAAAAGAGCTTTTGCTTGTCTGTCCCGCAAACGGTGCTAAATTGGAGGGCATCATATCAACACGTATTTTTAAGGAGAGATTATGATACAAGTGATTTCCACAACCCCGTACACGGACCAGAAAATGGGAACCGCGGGTCTGAGAAAAAAATCCAAAGTCATGATGCAGGAGCACTATTTTGAAAACTTTCTGCAAAGCATTTTCAACACCATCAACCCGGCCGGCAAAACTTTTGTCGTCGGCGGCGACGGACGTTTTTACAACGATATTGCTATTCAGAAACTGATTAAAATGGCAGCGGCCAACGGCGTTAAAAAACTGATTGTCGGCCAAAACGGCTTTTTATCCACGCCGGCCTCTTCCAATATGATTTTAACCCGCCACACCGACGGCGGCTTTGTCCTCTCCGCCTCTCACAACCCGGGCGGCGAAAACGGCGACTTCGGCATCAAATTTGCCACCGAAACCGGCGGCCAGTGCTCCGGTCAGATGAGCGATGTGATCTACGCCAACACCAAATCCATTTCCGAATTCAAAATCTACGATGCGCCGGATATCAGCCTGGCCTCCCTCGGTTCGCAGAAACTGGGCGATATGGAAATAGAGGTTATCGACCCGATCAAAGATTATGTAGCGTTAATGCAGAAGATCTTTGACTTTGACCTGATCAAAAAAATGTTTCAAAACGGCTTTACCATGCGCTTTGACGCCATGAATGCGGTAACCGGCCCTTATGCCATCCGCATTTTTGAAGAAATTCTCGGTGCGGCCAAAGGCTCGGTCTTAAATGCCGTGCCCAAACCCGACTTCGGCGGTCTGCACCCGGATCCCAACCTGGTATATGCCAAAGAGCTGGTCAACATTATGTATGCCGACGACGCCCCCGATTTCGGAGCGGCCAACGACGGCGACGGCGACCGCAATATGATTCTCGGCAAAAAATTCTTTGTTACCCCGAGCGACAGTCTGGCCATCTTAACCGACAACTACAACCTCATTCCGGCTTATAAAGGCGGCATTTACGGCGTTGCCAAATCGATGGCAACCTCAACCGCGGTTGCCCGCGTTGCCAAAGAAAAGAACATCGGCTACTATGAAGTTCCGACCGGCTGGAAATACTTTGTCAACCTGATGGATTCCAAACGCATCACGTTCTGCGGCGAAGAAAGTTTCGGTACCGGCTCCAGCCACATCCGTGAAAAAGACGGCATCTGGGCGGTTTTGTTCTGGCTCAATATCATTGCCGCCACCGGCAAAAGCGTTGAGCAGATCACCCGCGAACATTGGCAAAAATACGGCCGCAGCTACTACTTGCGTTTTGACTTTGACGGCATTCCGACCGACACCGCCAATCAGCTGATGACGGATCTCGAGGCCAAACTGCCTTCCTTAAACGGCAAAAAACTCGGCTCATATGATGTGGTCAAAG
Organism: uncultured Alphaproteobacteria bacterium; assembly: GCA_944390375.1. Taxonomy (GTDB): domain Bacteria; phylum Pseudomonadota; class Alphaproteobacteria; order RF32; family CAG-239; genus JAFUYI01. The sequence continues at coordinate 10,274 of CALXPZ010000004.1, forward strand.
CGGAAACATTCGTCTATAACGACCCGGTCGATCACTCTTCAACCTCAAACGGCCTGCGCATTTTGTTTGCCGACGGCTCACGGATTGTCTACCGTCTGTCGGGCACATCTTCAAGCGGTGCGACCTTGCGTGTTTATATCGAAAAATTCAGCCGCAACAACCTTGATGCCGAACCGCGGCAGATGGTTGACGAACTGCTGAAAATTGCCGCCGAACTGGCCGAAATCGAAAAACGCACCGGCAAGAAAGAAGCCGACGTAACCACATAGGAAACACGGCATCCGATGTTGCAGAATATCAACATTCCCCGGCCTGACAGACTTTTGCAAAAAAGACTGATCAGGCTGGCCTATTCTTTGGTAGCCTTGACCGTTTCTCTGATCGTGTCAATCGTTTTTCCGCAACATCTTTTTCTGCTTTTGGGGCTGACGGCGGCGATCACCGTTTTTGCGCTGATCTTGTCGCTGCAGACCCTCAAAGCGGGAGAAAAAGCCATCAGCTACGGCGGCTTTGCCAATGAAATCATCCGCTGCAGCACTCAGGCAAAACGGATAGACAATTCCCTCGGACGGATCATCATTGAAAACGACCGTGCAAAGGAATTGTTTAACCGCAAAAACATCATCTCTTTTCTGCAAGAGCATCTGGCTGACGACCGCAGCAACACGCTGGCTTTTCAACGTCTGAAAAACGCTTTTCAAAACCTGGTTGAAGAAAAAGTCGTCATCTCCTTAAAACCCGACGACAACATCGAAAACAAAATCTGGTACGAAATCAGCCTGCGCCCGCTGTCGCTGAAGCAGACCGATCTTTTTGAACACTCCCTGGCCTTAAAAAAAGTTCGCAAAGACATTTTTTTGTACTGGAGTTTCCGCGACATCACCGCTCAACGCAACATCGAGCAGATTTTTAAAGAAGAACGCCGGGAGCTGCACGACTTTACGGACGATCTGCCGATCGGGCTCTATATCTGCAATTCCGCACATACAATAGAATATTGCAACCATGCTTTTGCCAAAATGCTCGGATACGAGCGCGATCTCCTGATCGGCCGGGATATGAAAGAGCTGCTCAGTCCGAGTTCCCCTGTTCCTCCCTGCCGCGAATGGGAAAAAAGCGTCCGTTTCATCGGAAAATACGGAGACGAGCGGGAAGCTTTCATCCGTCAGGACAGCTTTCGCGAAAAAAACGAAATCAAAATCCGCGGCGCCGCCGTCGGCAATCTGCCCAACGACCAGATGCTCCGCCGCCAGCTGATGCTTGCCGTTGATAAAATAAGCTGGTTGTTTGAACTGGCGCCGATCGGCATCATCTTTATCAACACCGACGGACAGATCACGGAATTTAACAAACGGGCGGAAATTTTTGTCTCTCCCGGCCGCAAAGGTCTTGCCGGCACCAACATTATGGAAATTGTTTCCGCGGAAGACAGGCACGGGCTCGGAATTGAACTGGAAAACCTGAGAAACGGCGGCAAAAGAACCGTTTCCATGGAGCTTTCCTTAGCCGGCGTCAACAAGGTCGCCCTCTCCTATATTTCCCCGTTGCAAAATCAACGCGACAACACCCGACCTACCGGCTTTGTTATCTATATGGTGGACGCCACCGAGCAAAAGAACCTGGAAATTCAGTTTGCCCAGGCTCAGAAAATGCAGGCAATGGGACAACTTGCCGGCGGTGTTGCCCACGATTTCAACAACCTGCTGACGGCAATCATCGGCTTCTGCGATCTGCTTTTGCAGCGCCACGGCGTCGGCGATCCTTCTTTTGCCGACCTCATTCAGATTAAAAACAACGCCAACCGGGCGGCCGGACTGGTTCGCCAACTGCTGGCCTTTTCCCGCAAACAGCCCCTGCAGCCGAAACTGATCGACGTTACCGAAAACTTTATGGAACTGAGCCAAATGTTAAAGCGGGTGCTGGGTGAAAAAATCACGCTTAAATTTCACCACGGCGACGACCTCGGCTACATTCGCGTCGATCCCGTGCAGTTCTCGCAGGTTATCATCAACCTGGCGGTAAACGCCAAAGACGCCATGAACGGCAGCGGCACGCTTTCCATCACCACCCGGACCGAAAAAATCACCCGCCCGCGTCCGGTCGGCGAAGAAATCATCAAACCCGGGGAATTTGTGGTAATCGAAGTTTCCGACACCGGTTGTGGTATTGCGGAAGAAAACCTGAACCGGATTTTTGAACCTTTCTTTTCCACCAAACAAAACGTTGTCGGCTCAGGAACCGGGCTGGGACTGGCCATGGTTTACGGCATTGTCCGCCAAACCGAAGGTTTTATCAGGGTCAGCAGCCGGCTCGGAAAAGGCACCACCTTTTTCATCCACCTGCCCCGTTTTGAACATAACACGGAAAAAGATACGCCGACAGACATATTCCGTCGTCCGGAAGTTACGTCCGCCGACGGTTCCCCCGTTATGACGGTAACGGAACAAAAATCATCGTCCCTGCCTATCAATCAGAAATTTATTTTCGGCCTGAACGTCGCCGCTATCGACAAAGGGGCAATCGGAGGTTCCGCTCATCCCGGCGTCCGTATTTTATTTGTCGAGGACGAAGATTCCGTCCGCAGCTTTGCCGTTCGCGCTCTAAAGAAAAAAGGTTATGAGGTTACCGGCTGCAATTCGGCGGAAAACGCGCTGGAACAACTGGAAAAAGAACAGAACTTCCAACTGCTGGTTACCGATATGGTAATGCCCGGCATGAACGGTATTGAACTGGCGCAAAAAGTCAGGGAAAAAATCCCCGGGATCAAAATCATTCTGGCCTCGGGCTACTCGGAAGAAATTGCCCGCAGCGAACCGGGCGCGTCCGGACAATTTGAATTTATGGCCAAACCGTTCAGCTTGGGCGATCTGACTCAGAAAATCTTCGATGTTTTAAACAAGAGGTAAGGTTATGAGCCGCAACAGTCAGTTATCCCTTGATCTTTTTTATCATCCCTATATGGGCAAAGAGGATTTCATCGTTTCTCCCTGCAACGAAGCGGCCTTTTCCGCGGTCTGCAAATGGCCGCAATGGCCGTTTTTTGCCCTTTGCATATATGGTCCGGCCAACTGCGGCAAAACCCACCTGAGCCATATATTTTCCGATCAGGTTTCGGTGGCAACCCGCTACCCGTACCCGATTCCCCGGGTTGAAGCCTCTGCCGTCGATCTCAGCATGCCGCCGCTTTTGTTTGAAAAACACCGTTGCCTGATTGTGGAAAATTTAAGCAGCCGGATCAACGAAGAAGCAATGTTTCATCTGTACAACCTTTACGCCAACGAAGGCGGAAACATTCTTTTCACCGCCCGCACGGCGCCCGCTCGCCTAAACATCGGTCTGCCCGATCTGCGCTCGCGCTTAAACATCGTTCCTTCGGTTGAAATATCGGAACCCGACGATGAACTTCTGTCCGCTCTGATAATCAAACTTTTTATGGACAGGCAGATCACTGTTTCGCTTGACATCGTCAACTATATATTGATAAATATGCAGCGGTCTTTTGCATATGCGGAGAAACTGGTAAATGAAATCGACAACATCTCGCTGGCCTACAAACGCGCCGTTTCCGTTGCCATTGTAAAAGAAGCTATTGCCGAATTGAACAAAAAGCCTCAACGGGAACTGTTTGACCCCGCTTAAAGTTGCAGATACAAAGGAAAAATCGTTTTGATCTCTTTAAAAAAAACACCGCGTTATTTTTGGTCGTTATCATCGGTTAAATTCAATTTTATCTACTGCCTGTTTACCATGGCGGCCTATAACATTCCTTTTATCAAAGCAGTCTATCTGCATGATCATTCAATAGCGGGAACGGTGTTGACCGTTCTAAGCATTTTTGCACTTTTAAACATTGCTGTTTCCGTTTTGTTCATCCCCCGTCTGGTCAAACCGCTGGCTGTTTTTTTCTGCCTGCTAAACACGACCGGCCTCTATTTTATGCGGGCTTACGGCGTCGTCATTGACAAGATAATGCTTTTAAACGTTATCCAAACGGATGTTTACGAAGTGCAGGATCTGCTCAATCTCCGGATGCTGGCCGATTTGCTGCTGTTTGGCATTTTCCCCTCCTGGCTGATCTTAAAAACAAAAATTATCTTCCAACCTTTCAAAAAAGACGCCGCCGTTAAAATTGTTTCGGGCGCGATATTTGCCCTTATTGCCGCAGCCATTATCGGTTTCGGCCTGTGGCAAAATCAGGAAGTCTTAAAAGAGCGCAAATATCTGAAAAATTCCCTGATACCGGTCAACGGGATCGGCGCCGTTATCTCCGTCGTCAAAATCAAAGTCAACTATATCGGCATCAAACTTAAGAAAATTTCCGGCGGTGCCCATATGCTGCCGGCAGCGCATAACGGCAAACCGGCCCTGATTGTGGTTGTCATCGGGGAATCTGCTCGCGATGCCAACTTTTCCTTAAGCGGATACGAGCGTCCGACCAACGAACCGCTTATCAGGCAAAAAGATCGGCTGGTTTACTTTGATAATTTTTATTCCTGCGGCACTGCAACCGCCGTTTCTTTACCGTGCATCTTTTCGCCCTACCCGCGGAAAAAATTTAAACCGGAAAGCGAAAAATATAATGAAAATGTATTGGATATTATCGACCATGCCGGATACAAACTTTTGTGGCGGGAAAATAACACCGACTGCAAAGACAACTGCAACCGGATTGAACAGGAGCGCTTTTGCAATGTCAAAGAATGCGCAGACGAAATTCTGCTGAGAAACTTCAGCTCCAAAATCCGAAGCACCGGCAAACCGACCATGGTCGTGCTCCACCAGCGCGGCAGCCACGGACCGTTATACGCGCTCCGCTATCCGCCTGAATTTGAAATATATAAACCCGTCTGTCGACAGGAATATTTACCAAACTGCACCCGCGAAGAAATCATAAACGCCTACGACAATTCAATTTACTACACCTCTCATATGCTGTCAAAGACCATCGACGAGTTAAAAGCGCTCTCCGGGGAATATGACACGGCCCTGTTTTTCACCTCTGATCACGGGGAATCTCTTGGCGAAAACGGTCTCTATATTCATTCTGCCCCTTATGAAACGGCGCCTGACGAACAAAAACACATCCCCACACTGCTCTGGCTGTCGGAAGGCTTTTCCGAAGCCAACGGACTTGATCTGGACTGCATACGTAAACTTTCATCACAGCCTTTTTCGCACGACAACGTTTTCCACACTCTGCTCGGAATGAGTCGGGTGGTTACTCCGTTTTACGACCCTGCTCTTGATATGCTAAACAGCTGCCGTAAAAATCCGTTGCCAGCCTTTGGCCGCACGGCTCCATAATCGGGGATTGCTTTCCGGCTTAGCCGTATTACCGTATTGCTTAAGCAGGCGAGTCAGCAAATATTCCTTTTCATCATCCGGCAGCACATAAATTCCGCCCACGGTCGGCGTCTTACAGCCGGTCGTCACCGGCAGAGAAAAAGGTTTGCCGACAATTTTGGAATAAGCCATATCGGCAAAAATACGCGCCTCCATATACGCGCCGGAAAATCCGAAATCATCGGAAAATGCCGCCCTCAGATTTTGCGGCAAACGCGCATATATATCGTCAAACACTTTTCCGTGCTCCGGCAACACAAGCCCTTTCCGCCCCAAAAGATTTTCAAAATCCCGTCGCACCAGCGGGTTTTTCCAACCGCCGCCGAACAACAGGAAAAGCGCCGGCATTTTTCTTTCAAACGGCAAATGGCATAAGTTATACACAAAACCGTATGCCGCCAGATATTCGGCCGTTCGCAGATTATCGGCAAAAGAAAAACGCTCGTCATAAACAGCCTTGTACCAATGCGGGTCAGACGATTTCGGCGGTGGCAGCAGATAAAAGTTTTTCCCCTCTGCCGTAACCGCCGCCTGTTCAAAAAGCTGCCGCAAAAGCTCGGGAACAATTTCTCCCTGTGCGCCCAGGATACCGTCTTTGTCAAATGCCCGGTTCTGATATTTGCGCATCAACAAATCGGGCAGATGGTTAAAAGGCCCCGTGTCCCAGCCGCAAATATCACCGCCCGCGCCCACGACGGCCAGATTACCCGTGTTGCCGCCGTTACAGAAAGCCGCGCAGTCATATCCC
>CALXPZ010000005.1 GCA_944390375.1 uncultured Alphaproteobacteria bacterium
GGGAACGGTTTTTTTTTTTTTTTTTCCGTCGGTGCGGAAATAAGAAAAAATTATGCATATATAAAAAGAACGGCCGGCGGCGAACGCGGCCCGGAAAATTTATTTTTTTTTTTTTTGAACCCGGATAAGGCTTGAATCGTTTATGTCTATGTATGCATTTTAATTGAATGTTAAAAGAAATTCAATAAATTAAAAAAACGGGGATTCCCGCCGGAAATAAAGAACAACAACAGAAGAGAAAAAGATGAAACCGATAAAAAACAAAAAAAAATTTGTCATTGTTCTGATTTTGGCAGCGGCAGCTGTCGGTATTTATTTTAAGTATTTTCGCGGCGGGGACGAAATTACTTATATTACCCAGCAGGTTAAGCGCCGGAACGTGCAAAAAGTCGTTAACGCAACCGGTGAGGTGCACGCGGTTGATTTGGTTACCGTCGGTGCGCAGACGACCGGCCAGATCGAAAAACTTTACGTTAAGGTCGGTCAGGTCGTTAAAAAAGGCGATATGATCGCAGAAATTGATTCGACAACACAGCAAAATGATGTCGACATAAACAAAACCCGGCTGAAAAGCTATGAGGCACAGCTGAAGGCGGCCAAAACATCGTTGAAAATTGCCGAAAGACAATATCAGCGTATGCAGAAACTGCAAAAACAAAATGCCGCTTCCATCGAAGATTTGGAAAACGCCGAAGATGCCTATGAAACAGCTTTGTCGCAAGTAACGGAGGTGGAAGCCTCGCTCAGAGAAACGGAAATTTCTTTGAGCACGGCGGAAACCAACCTGGGATATACCAAAATCACGGCTCCGCTCGACGGGACAATCGTGTCGGTGCCGGTTAAAGAAGGACAGACCGTCAACTCGGCAATGGATACGCCGACGATCGTGCAGATTGCCGATTTGAGCCGGATGGAGATCTTTATGGAAATATCCGAAGGCGATGTCAGCCATGTGGCCGCCGGCGATAAGGTAACTTATTACACTCTGGCGGACATGGACGATATTCGGGAAACCACCCTTAAATCAATCGATCCGGGGTTGACGCTTTTGACCGACGGGCAATATACGGATACCGAAGTGGTCGACTCCAGCGAGGCGATTTATTATTACGGTCGGCTTGAGGTGCCGAACGAGGACGGCAAACTGCGTATCGGTATGACCACACAAAATGTTATCTATGTTGACAGCGCCGAAAATGTTTTGACCGTGCCGGCGATTGCCGTCAAAGAAAATAACGGCGAAAAATATGTGGAGATACGGACGCCGGCGGGCGCGGAAACAAGAAAGGTCGTAACCGGCGTTTCCGATGACTTGAACGTAGAGATCAAAAGCGGTATCAAAGAGGGGGAAGAAGTGGTACTGGCGCGGATGTCATCGTCCGAAATTTCCGATAAGGCCGCCAATGCCCGCGGCGCAAGGAGATTTCGATGAACATAATCGAGTTTAGAAAAATCAACAAGTTTTTCGGCTCCGGCGGCAATCGTGTCCATGTGCTGAAAAATATTGATTTGCAGATTGAAAAAGGCGATTTTGTAGCGATTATCGGTCAGTCGGGTTCCGGTAAGTCGACAATGATGAATATTATCGGCTGTCTTGACGTGCCGACCAACGGCTCTTATAAAATCAACGGCGTTGAAGTCGGCAAAATGGGCAAGGACGAACTGGCCGAACTGCGCTGCAAAACTTTCGGTTTTATTTTTCAGCGCTATAATCTGCTTAACAATCTTAAAGCCAGCGAAAATGCCGCGTTGCCTGCCGTTTATCTGGGGCTGAACGCGGAGGCGCGCGACAAACGGGCGGTTGATCTGCTAAAAAAACTCGATCTCGGCAACAAGCTCGGCAACCGTCCGAGCGAGCTTTCCGGCGGCCAGCAGCAGCGGGTGAGTATTGCCCGGGCGCTGATGAACGGCGGCGACATCATTCTGGCCGACGAACCGACCGGCGCGCTTGATTCCAAAAGCGGCGAAATGGTGATGGAGATTATCAAGAGCCTGCATAAGCAGGGGCATACGATTATTCTGGTTACCCACGACAGCAAAATTGCCGCACAGGCCAGCCGGATTATCGAAATCAAAGACGGAGAGATTGTTGCCGATACCCGTAAGGCGGAAGAATTTTACCCGGAAACGGATACGGTGGCTGATATCCGCCGCAGCCGGTTTGACGCTTTGAAATATCGCTTTCTCGAATCGCTGAAGATGTCCGTGCATGCCATTTTGGCCAACAAAATGCGTTCGCTTTTGACCATGTTGGGAATTATCATCGGTATTGCCTCGGTGGTGTCGGTGGTGGCGCTCGGCAATGCTTCGCAGGCCAAAATCATGGAGCAGATCAATTCGATGGGAACCAACACGATCGACATTATGCCGGGAAAAAGTTTCGGCGATATGCGTTCCGGACGGGTAAAAACGCTGAAAGTCCGCGATTCTGATTATTTGGCCAAACAGGGTTTTATCGATAATTCGACACCGAATGTTTCCGTCAGCGGTACCATGGTTTACAGGAACAATTCTCTGACCGCGCAGCTGCGGGGAGTGGGAGCTTCCTATTTTGAGGTCAAAGGGCGCGAAATTGAGCAAGGCCGCGTGTTCAGCGAAGAAGAAGTGCGCGATATGGCGTCGGTGGTGGTCATTGATGACAACACCAAAAACGAAATGTTTGCCGACAATCCCGATCCGGTCGGCGAAGTGATTATCTTTAACAAAAAACCGCTGACGGTTATCGGTGTGGCGGCCAAGGACAACAGTCCGGGACCGTCGTCGGAATCGATGAACATCTGGGTTCCTTATACGACCGCCATGTACCGAATTACCGGTAGCAGCGATATCAATTCGATTACCGTCAAGGTGTCGGACAATGTTAATTCGCAGGTGGCGGAAGAAAGCATTGACCATATTCTGACGACGCTGCACGGCAAAAAAGACTTTTTTATGATCAATACCGACAGCATCAAGCAGACGGTGGAAAGCGCAACCAATACAATGAAATTTCTGATTGCAAGTATTGCGGTGATTTCTCTTGTCGTCGGCGGTATCGGAGTGATGAACATCATGCTTGTTTCGGTTACCGAGCGGACGCGGGAAATCGGTATCCGGATGGCAATCGGCGCCAAACAGGCGGATATTTTGCAGCAGTTTCTGATTGAGGCAATCCTGATCTGTTTGGTCGGCGGTTTTATGGGCGTGGCGCTGTCAATGCTGATCGGTTTTTGTTTTAATACCTTTACGGAAGATTTCGGGATGATTTTCTCGACCGCGTCGATCGTGCTGGCTTTGGTTTGTTCGACGGCCATCGGTATCATTTTCGGCTACATGCCCGCCAAAAACGCTTCCAACCTCAACCCTATTGATGCTTTAGCGAGTGAATGAAATGACAAACGTGCGTGCTTTAAAATTGTTGTTGGGATTTTCCCTCTTTCTTTCCGCCGGCTGTGCCACCGATATGCCGGAGCCGTTGAAACTTGCCGATGAGCTGGGGTATGAAGAAAAAATTTCCGCGGTCTATAAGGTGGATGAAGACTGGTGGCTGCAATATAATGATGCCGAGTTGAACAACCTGATCGAAACCGCTCTGGCCAATAATCCGGACTATCTGCTGGCGGTGTTGAACATGAGCAAAGAGTTGTATAACCTGAATCTGGCAACGTCCGATTTGTTTCCGACGGTTTTGGGCACGCTTGACGCTTCTTCACAGCGGAAAATTTATACCAAAGACAATTTTGCCAGCAATTTTTCCGGTGATCTGGGGCTGAATTACGAAGTGGATCTGTACGGCAAAGTGCGCAACGAGTGGACGGCGCAGGAAATGGAATACAGGGCGACGGCCATGGACAAGGAAGCGGCGCGGCTGACGCTTGTCAACAGCGTGGTTGATCTTTATTTTAATCTGGAATATCTGCAAAACGCGATTGAGGTTACGAAAGATAACATCAAAGCTTATGAGGATATTCAAAAGATTGCCGAAAATAAGTTTAAAAGCGGCAAAACCGACAATGTGGAATATCTGCAGGCCAAGCAAAGTCTGCTTTCGGAGCGTAATCAACTGCTCAATTTGGAAACCTCTTTTAAGGAGATGACGGCCAGTCTGCAAAATATTCTGAATGTCAGCGGCGGAGTTGATGAAATTTCTTTCGGTGATATTCTTAAGCAGAAAACGGCGGATCCGGATCTTGACGTACCGGTTGCGGTTTTGGCACGGCGTCCGGATCTGCGGGCGGCGGAATACCGGTTGCAGGGAGCGTTTGAAAACCTGCAGGCGGAAAACAAGAGCTGGTACCCGGAAATTTCCGTCAGCGGGGCGCTCGGCTCTTCTTCTGACAAGGCGCGGACGACTTTTGATTTTTCGTATATTCTCGGCAGTGTATCGGTTAATCTGCCGTTTTTGGACTGGAACCGGGTGCAGAATAATATCAAAATTTCAGAAGCGGATTATCAGATCAGCCTGATTGATTTCAAAGATACGCTGACGCAGGCTTTAAACGAGATTTCCTACTATTATTACGCCTATATGAAATCAAAGGAAATTTTTGACAATATAGAGAAGAACTACCGCAACGCGGCGGAAATTACCGCTTATTATCGCAATCGTTACAATTCCGGCAAAGCGGAATTTAAGGATTTCCTGGAGGCGCTTTATACCGAGAACGCCCTGAAAAAGAACCTGATCGAACAAAAATATCAGATTATAAAATATGAAAATTATATCTACAAAGCAATGGCCGGCCGTTATCAGGCGACCGGCGGGGAATAATTTTGAGCGAATCGGCTCTGTTTTGTAATATTTTATAATTTTTGTTGATTTGCCATTTTTTTTACGCTGTTTCATACTGAAGCCTGACGAAAAAAGGAGAAAGGCTATGAAACACGGGAAAAATTTTATCCTCGGGGAATATGTCATCATTAAAAAACCGGAGCTGGTGGAAGTCGGCGACAATGTCAGGATTGCCGATTTCTGCCGGATATCTTCGGCCTGCAAAATCGGTTCCGACTGCGAAATCGCGCCCGGCACTTATATTGCCGGCGGCGACGGAAAATATACTTTTGAAATGGGCAGTTATTCCAGTTTGGCGGCAGGGGTAAAAGTCTGGCTCTCAAGCAACGACTATGTCAACGAGCTGGTTACCCATTCCGTTCCCTGCGTTAAGGAAATACAGGGAAACGTGCGGTTGGGAAAATATACCGGCGTCGGCACCAATTCGGTGATTATGCCCGGCAATGATATTCCGGAAGGAGTTACCATCGGCGCTTTGAGCTTTGTGCCGTCGGGGTATAAGTTTGAGCCGTGGACGGTTTATGCCGGCCGGCCGATCCGTCCGATAAAAAAACGTAACCGTGCCAATATTATGCGGACGCTGGCCGAAATCAAGGCTGTTGAGGTTTGTGAAGAAAATCCTGAGGAGGAAACATTATGTGCGGAATAGTCGGATATGTGGGAAACGGTGCCGTCAGCGATATTTTGCTCGGCGGTCTGAAAAATCTGGAATACAGGGGATATGATTCGGCAGGGATTGCCTTAAATGACAACGGCAAAATAGATATTTTCAAAGCGCCCGGCAAACTGGGCAACCTGTATGCTGAAGTGGAAGGAAAAAAACTGCCGGCCAGCGGCGGTATCGGTCATATCCGCTGGGCAACCCACGGAAAAGCAACGGCCGACAACGCTCATCCGCATTTGTCAAACGACGGGCGGTTGGCGCTGGTGCATAACGGGATTATCGAAAATTATAAATCTCTGCGCGAAGAGCTGGAAAAAGACGGCTATACTTTTTATTCCGAAACCGATACGGAAGCCGCGGTGCATTTATTTGAGCGCGAATACAAAAAATGCGGCTCTTTGGAGCAGGCGGTGGTCGCCGGCGTCAAATATCTGAAAGGGGCGTTTGCCTTTTGTATTATGCACGACAGCGAGCCGGACAAAATTGTTGCCGTGCGGCAAAACGCACCGTTGGTCGTGGGGCTGGGTAAAGAAGAAAATTATATTGCCAGCGATATTCCGGCGATTGTCGGGAAAGTGCAACGCATTATTTGTCTTAATGACGGAGAAATAGCCGTTGTTACCCGAAAAGATGTAAAAATATACGATTTTACCGGAAAAGAAATCGAACGCCAGCCGGAGTATATCGGTTTTAATCCGGAAGTTATCAGCAAACGCGGTTATCCGCATTTTATGCTTAAAGAAATTAACGAACAGCCGGGAATTGTCCGTCATTTGCTGCAAGACGCTTATGCCGACGGGGGAGAAATTCCCTGTCTGCCGAAAGTAAATGCGGGGGCGGCGGCCAAGGCCGAACGGATAGAAATCATAGCCTGCGGCACGTCTTTGCATGCGGCGGCAGTGGCCGGGTTTGTGTTTGAGGAATGGCTGAAAATTCCGGTTTCCGTCGTTGCAGCCAGCGAATATATATACCGCCGGCCGCTGACAAATGAGAAAACGCTGGTTATCGGTATTTCCCAATCGGGGGAAACGGCGGATACAATTACGGCGGTTAAAAAAGCCAAAGAAACCGGTGCTCATATACTGGTGCTGACCAATCGCGAAGATTCCAGTATTGTCCGCTATGCCGACAGTTTGCTGCCGCTTAAGGCGGGGATAGAGGTCAGCGTGGCGGCAACCAAATCTTATACCGCGCAGCTTACCTGCCTTTATCTGCTCGGTCTGATGTTGGCCGGACACCGGCAGAGCCTGCCTGCGGAAGAATTGAAAAAACTGCGGGCGGAATTGCAACACCTGCCGTCCAAAATGGAAAACGTGCTGGCCGAAAGCGCAAAAATAAAAGACTGTGTGGAAAAACTGAAAAACTACCGGCAGATGATTTATATTGCCCGCGGTATCAATCTGGCAACGGCAATGGAAGGCGCTTTGAAGCTGAAAGAAATCAGTTATGTCAATGCCAACGGTTATCCGGCGGGGGAACTCAAACACGGGCCGATTGCCCTGCTTGACGAAAATATGCCGGTGTTGGCGGTGCTTACCCCGGGCAGCCGGATATATGACAAGATGATTTCAAACTGCGAAGAAGCCAAAGCACGGCATGCGTTTTTGGCAGGGGTTACGTTTGATAACGATACCGAGGCCGATCGGCTGTTTGACCTGTTGCTGACCGTTCCCGCGGTAGCGGAAGAATTTTCTCCGCTGATTTTGAATTTGCCGTTGCAGCTGCTGGCTTATTATGTTGCCGCAGCGCTCGGACGTGAAGTCGATCAGCCGCGCAACCTGGCCAAATCGGTTACGGTAGAATAGCTTCCTCTTCTTGGCCGTCGGACAGATCCGCCATTAACTGTCGGGTTTTGGCTATGCCCGCGCGGGTTCTGTCCGCGGCTTGTCCGTTTTTGGACGTTTCATAAAGATAAAGAGCGTCGTGGTAGCAGGCTAAAGCTTCTTCCAAAGCTTCGGTGTTGGCGGAAATTTTCCCTTCCAGATAGTGAATGCCGGCAATTTTTTCCTGTATCTGTGTCCAATGAAACGTCTGGGTAACGAGTTTTTGCCGATTGCGATAAGCGTTCACGGCCAGCCGGCAGATGTCGGGGCTTTTGGTGATGAGAGCCAGGTTATGGAGAAGGAACCCGAGGTTCTCTTCTATGCGTCCCCAAAAACCGGGAAATTGCGACTGGGTGAAAATGCGCTCACATTCCCGCAGTTGAGATACGGAATCGCGCAACGCCTGTAGGTCTTCCGTTTGTTTCCAATAGTTGTAATAGAGCCCGGAGAGTTTGTAGCAGATATGCCCGTGGTCATACGGGTAGGTATATTTGCCGAAAAATTTTTGTGCCTGCCGGTAGTTGCGAATCGCCTCACGAAAGTAAAAACCGGAACGCCGACGCATATAAACGGAAGCATAATCGTTTAGTTGTCCGAGGTGAAGATATATGCAGCCGAGATGTGTCGGCGCGAGAATTTGCTTTTGGTATTTGAGGGCGGTTTCAAACAGGTTGCTGATTGTTTTGAAATCGTTTTCGTTTTTGCCGTCGGCAGCAACGCTCATGTAAATCAAGCCTAACTGGTTGAGAATATAAGGCATATAGTCGAGGCCGAGTGATTTGGCCGAATCTATTTGCGAAATGCGGTTGATGATTTTTTTCAGCAGATATTTTTTGTAGATCATACGCTCTTTGGAGCGGCAGTTGACGGCGCTGATAATGGTTCCCGCCAGGAGATCCGTCAGGGCGGCGGAAAAAGGTTCTTCCCCGCCGAGGGTGCCGGCCGGCAGATACATACAGTCGAGCAGGCAGACAAAGGAGCCGTCATCGCTTTCGTATTGGCGGGGGGTTTGAAAATTGAGCCGAATTTGTCCGTTTTCGCTGTATCCCCAAATCAACACGTCGGCTCCGGTTTGCTTCAGCAGAGATTGTCCGCGGTCGATCAAATCAAAAAAATTGCGGCTTTCAAAATCAAGAAAAGAGAGGTCAAAATCCGGTACCATGTACGAAATCTGCAAGCCGTCGCAGTTTTGCAGAAAACCGGTCAATCTTTGTCCGTCGGCATTGTTTTTCCGGTCAAAAAATTCGACAACCGCAACTTTGAACCGTTCCGCCGACGGTGCCGCGGAAACGGAAGTGTCCGGGGTTTTAGCCGGAGAAAATATTTGTTGCAGCAGTCGACGGAACATTAAAAGTCGTTATCCTTTTTAATATAGTTTTTAAATTCATTGACCCGGTCCTGCAATTCTTCCAGAACCTGAGAGTTGATGTCCCGCAGTTTTTGCACGGGAGCGGGAATGTTGCGGAAACGATAATTCAGCCAGAGGGCGATCAGTGAGGAAATCAAAAGCAACGACCAGGGAGCCGGCGAATATATTTGAAAACAGCCGAGAAGCAACAAAATCATATGGCTTCTGGCAATGAATGCGGCTGCCAGCCCGGGGTCCAGGCCGTCGTTAACCGCCTGCTGAAAACCGCTGTTAGCGAAAAAGTCGTCAAAACGCGGCAGAAAAGTCAGCTTTAAAAACAGTGCCCAGCAAAAATCTATCAGGAAAAACAAGCTGAAAATGAGGCAACAGGAAGCGGCACCTTCGGTTGATACCGGTGCGATCAGTGTAAATGTCAGAAACCCGAAAGCGGCGGCTTCGGAGCGGGAAACTTTAACTCTGGACGGATGCCAGGTGAAAACGGCCACGGCCAGAAATGCCGCGGCGTATATCCAGCCGAGTACGCCCAACATGAGCGGAACGGCATTTAAGGCACCGATGATGCCGATGCCGAAACCAAAGCTTGTTGATTGTACGGCCAGAGAACCGCTGCCGTTATTGAGGTAAATATAAAGGAAAGGAAAAAACAGCCAGATAAAAGCCAGAATCAGCCGGTTGACCAACGGCGGCAGAACCGGGACAAAGTTCATCGTTTCTGTCGGCATAACCGCAACCGACAAAACAACCGCGGCAGCAATTGCGGGCAAAAGCCATTTTTGCAAACCGGGGCGGTTACCGGCTGCAAAAATCAGAAAGGCTCCGGCAAAGGGAACAATTATCTGCAAAAAACCGAAAGAACCGATAAAATCGTTTTCCGTATAAAACAGCATCCGGGCAAGCAGGGTTGCCGCCAGCAGAACGAAAAATACGGGCAGAAAAGCGGAACCGCCGTTGCGGTTAAAAGTTCCTTTGCGGGAGGTAAAACTGTAGCAGACGGCAGGGACGATAAAACTGACAAAAAACAATCCCAGAACAATAAGAAATGTCATATTCATTTGCGGTGTTCCTTTTGCGGTTGATCAGTTAGTTATAATATGAATCCTTTATTTCTTCAACAGTTATGTCGGACGCTTTTTTAATTTGGCGGCAAAAAATCCGTCGATGCCGCCCAGCATGTCCGGCAAACAGCGAATAAAACCTTCGGGGCTGACGAGGCGTTCGAAACCCTCTTGGTTGAAAGGATTGATTTCTTTTGCCGAAACAGGGCATAGGGAAAAATCCCGGTGGTTTGCAAGAAAGTTTTTGATTTGATCTTCCCCTTCTTCCCGGCACATCGAACAAACGGCATAAAGCAAAATACCGTCCGGTTTGACCGCGGTTGCGGCGGCGGCAAGCAGCTGCCGCTGAATATCCGAGCTGCGGCGGACATCTGCCATGGTGCGGGTGTGGACAAGTTCCGGATGGCGGCGCAGGGTGCCGTCGGCCGAGCAGGGGGCGTCAAGCAGCACGATGTCAAACCGGGGACAGGATTGCAGGTAGTCGAACGCGTCGGCGGCAACGGTTTTTTCGGCCTTCAAATGCAGACGGACAAGGTTTTCTTTCAGCGTTTTTAGCCGGTCGGGCGAAATATCAAGTGCGGTAACCCGGGCTTTGGCAGCCAGCAGCTGGGCCGTTTTGCCGCCGGGTGCGGCGCAGAGGTCAAGCGCGGTTTGGTTTTCGATGCTGCCGAGCGAGATAACCGGCAGGGCGGAGGAAAAATCCTGTATCCACCAGGCGCCTTCGGAATACCCCGGCAGGGAGGCAACGGAACCGGTGTGTTCCAGCCGAACGGTGCCGCTGCCAAGCAGCCGGCCGCCGAGTTGTTGACACCAGTATTCCGGGTTTTCGCGGACGGTGATGTCCAGAGCCGGTTCTTCGGCGGCGGCTTTTTCTATTTCCGCAATTTGTTTTTTGCTCCAACTGCCGCGCAGCATTTCCCGGAATGCGGGCGGAAAAAACGGCAGCGGCGGCCGGGCGGCAAGTTCTTTTTTGTCGCGGCAGATTTTGCGCAGTACGGCATTGACGAATCCGCCGGCGTGCCGGTTCTTTTTCTTGGCCAGATCTACATAGCTGTCAACAGCCGCGTAATCGGGGGTGTTGAAATAAAGAATTTCCACGGCGCCGAGGATGAGCGCGGCGTGAACGGCATCGGGACGGGCAGGGATTTTTTTGGCGGCATATCCGGCAATGATTTTTTTGATAAATTCCTGCCGGCGGAGCGCCGTTTGTACCAGCCTTTTGATAAACGCCGTGTCTTGCGGGGGAACATCGCCTGAAAAGGCGGCAAGGGAGTTGATCGTGCCCGCCGAATCGAGAGCTTTCCGGTAGATGTCAAAAGCCAGATTTCTGATGTCCAATTTGTTTTCCTCTGTTCAAACATTGTTTTACTGCCGCCAGTTTACGGAATTGCAACGGCAAATACAAGTGCGAAAATAATTTAACCCTATTGTATTTTTGCAAAATATATTATAGCCTTATGTCCCGAATGAGGATAAATAAATAACAATAACGGAGAACAAAGTTGACAGACGACCGCAGCGCCAGACACAACGGCAAATCTTTCGCCGAATGGCAGAAAGATTGGGAAATGGAAGACAGATACAATTTCCGCACGATTGAACGCAAATGGCAGAAAATCTGGGAAGACGAAAAAACTTATAAAGTTGAGATCGACAGGAACAAAGAAAAATTTTATGTGCTGGTGGAGTTTCCCTATCCGTCCGGCGCCGGGCTGCATGTCGGGCATCCGCGCTCTTATACCGCGCTTGACGTAGTTGCGCGCAAAAAACGGATGCAGGGATACAACGTGCTTTACCCGATGGGGTTTGACGCTTTCGGTCTGCCGGCGGAAAACTACGCCATTAAGACCGGCGTACATCCGGCGGTATCGACCAAAGCCAATATCGAAAACTTTACCCGCCAGTTGAAATCGATCGGTTTCAGCTTTGACTGGGACCGTGCGGTAACTACCTGCGACCCCGAATATTACAAGTGGACGCAGTGGATGTTTATCAAGTTTTTTGAAAAAGGACTGGCTTACAAAGATAAAATCGCCATCAACTGGTGCCCTTCGTGTAAAGTGGGACTGGCTAATGAGGAAGTCGTTAACGGCCATTGCGAACGCTGCGGTGCGGAAGTGGTGCGCAGAAACAAAGAACAATGGATGATTGCCATTACCAAATATGCCGACCGGCTGATCAATGATCTGGACGGACTTGATTTTATCGACCGGGTCAAAACCCAGCAAATCAACTGGATCGGTCGTTCCGAAGGCGCAGAGCTTGATTTCGGCCTGACCGACAACAACGGTCAGCCCATTGATGACAAAAAGTTGACCGTTTATACAACGCGTCCGGATACGGCATTCGGGGTAACCTATATGGTGCTGGCGCCGGAACATCACTATGTTTCCGAGTTGGAAAAACGGTTTGAAAATAAGGAAGAAATCCGTGCCTATGTCGAGGCGGCAGCCAAAAAGTCGGAATTGCAGCGGACGATGGACGACAGCAAAACCGGGGTTGAACTGAAAGGGATAAAAGCCAAAAATCCGTATAACGGCGAGCTGATTCCGGTGTTTATCTCCGATTATGTGCTGACAGGGTACGGTACCGGCGCGATTATGGCGGTGCCGGCGCACGACCAGCGCGACTATGATTTTGCCAAGGCTTTCAATCTGCCGGTCGTGCAGGTTTTGGAAGGCGGTGATATTTCCGAAAAAGCATGGGAAGAAGACGGCGCTCATATCAATTCCGGTTTCTTGAACGGTATGAATAAAGAAGACGGGATGAAAGCGGCAATTGACTATGCCGAAAAGCATGGTTTCGGCCGTGCCAAAGTTAACTTTAAGCTCCGCGACTGGGTGTTTTCGCGCCAGCGCTATTGGGGCGAGCCGATCCCGATGGTTTACTGCGAACATTGCGGCTGGCAGCCGGTTCCCGAATCGGAACTGCCTTTGAAACTGCCGGAAGTGCCCGACTATCTGCCGAATGATGAGGGGGAATCGCCCCTGGCCAAGGCAACGGACTGGGTCAATACCACCTGTCCGAAATGCGGCGGCAAAGCACGGCGGGAAACCGATGTTATGCCTAACTGGGCGGGCTCTTCCTGGTATTTTCTGCGTTATTGCGATCCGCACAACGATAAGGAGTTTGCCTCGAAAGAAGCGCTTGATTACTGGATGAACGTCGACTGGTACAACGGCGGCATGGAACATACCACGCTGCACCTTTTGTATTCCCGTTTTTGGCACAAATTCCTTTATGATCTCGGGCTGGTGCCGACCAAAGAACCGTATAACAAACGGACTTCACACGGTATGATTTTGGCAGCCAACGGCGAGAAGATGTCCAAGTCGCGCGGCAATGTCATCAATCCCGATGATATTGTTAATTCCTACGGTGCCGATACATTCCGTATGTATGAGATGTTTATCGGGCCGTTTGATCAGGTGGCCATGTGGTCGGACGAGAGCCTGATGGGGGTTTACCGCTTTGTTAACAAAATCTACGGGCTGATGAAGAAAACGGCGCCGGTTGCTCCGTCGGCAGCGGATCTCAAGGCAATGCACAAATGTATTCTCGAGGTTGGCGAGAGAATCGACCAAATGCGCTTTAATACAGCGGTTTCTTCACTGATGACGTATGTTAATTATCTGTCCGCTTTGGAACAAATCCCCGAGGAGCTGTATCTGACGCTTTTGAAATTGATTTCGCCGTTTGCTCCGCACCTGGCGGAAGAAATGTGGGCGCGGATGGGTAAAGATACCCTGATTGTTACCGAAAGCTGGCCGAAAGGAGATCCAAAGCTGGCAGAAGACAACACGGTTACGATTGCGGTGCAAATCTGCGGCAAAATGCGCGGTACCATCGAGATGCCGAAAGATGCGGATAAGGCCGAAGTGGAGGCCAAGGCTTTGACGCTGGACAACGTGGTGCGTCAGCTTGACGGGCGGTCGGTTAAGAAGATTATTGTCGTTCCCAACCGGATTGTTAATATTGTGGCTTAAAAAAACAAAGCGGGCGAGGGGGCTCGCCCGCGAAAAAGAAAGGATAAGTGTTTTGCGGTTTTTCAAACGATATGTGCTGTTTTTGCCGTTTATATTGTGCAGCTGCGGTTTTCAGCCGCTTTACGTTGAGAAAAAGCACGATAATATGTGGTATTACGGCGGCGACTTTGATACGTCGATCAGCGATGAAATGGCCAAAATCAGCATAGAACCCATATCCCAGCGGTTTGGGCAGATGATGCGCAATGAACTGTTGGATCTGCTGACGCCGAAAGGCACGCCGAAAACGCCGGAATATCGTCTGTTTGTCAATTTGGCCAGCAAAACCGTGTCGGATCAGGCGCTGCGTTCGGATATTACGGCAACCCGCAAAATGGTTCGCTATAAGGTCAGCTATTATATGATGGCCGGCAACGAGCAGGTTTTGAAAGGCGACAGTATTGCTTATGCCAGTTATGATATTTTGGCCAATCCGTATTCGACGACAATGGCGCAGAAAAAGGGCGATGAAAATGCGGCTAAAATTATTGCCAACGACATCGCATTGAGAATCGGCGCTTATTTCCACAAAAAAATAACCGGCGGAGATGCGCCAGATGATCTTTAAGTCGGTGCAGGTTGATAACTTTATCAAAAAACCGGACGAAAAGATCAGAGCCGTGCTGGTTTACGGCAGCAATGACGGGCTGGTGCGCGACACGGTTAAACGTCTGGCAAAATCAGTCTGCCCCGACTTAAATGACGCATTTCGGGTGGCGGAGCTTGCCGGCGATGTTCTGGCCGCGGATATAGGGACTTTGTACGGCGAATTTAACGGGCAATCGCTGATCGGCGGCCGGCGAGTGGTTATTGTTAATGACGCCGGCAATGACTTGACAAAAGGTATCCGCAAAATGCTTGATGAAAGCCCGGTTACCGGAAATTTGCTACTTTTGTCGGGAGCGGGAAACTTAAATAAAAAATCGTCGCTGGTCAAACTGGCGACGGAAAGCGACGATATGGCGGTGTTTGCCTGCTATGAAGACAAAAACGAAGATGTTTGTTCGGTGCTGAGAAGTATGGGGCTGACCTTTGAACCGGCAGCGGTGCAGCTTTTGTGTTCCCGCCTGTCCGGAGACCGGATGGTGAACCTGAACGAGCTTGAAAAGCTGGCAACCTATATGGGGACGGCCAAAAACGTTACTACCGCAGATGTCGTCAAAATCATCAGCGATGCTTCGGATTCCAGCGCGGAAGATATTTATTATGCGGCACTTGAGGGCGACAAAGCCAGCGCGCTTGCTTTTTATACCCGTTATATCAATGAGGGAAACGAACCGGTGGCGGTGGTGCGGGCGCTGATGTATCATCTGATGAAGCTTTTGGCCTGCCGGGCGGGGATGGAAAACGGCGAAAGTGTTGACCAGTCGATGCAAAAGTTGGTGCCGCAGATCATTTTTTATCGCAAGGACGCTTTCAAACGACAGCTTGCCGTCTGGAGCAGGGAAAAACTGTTGCGCGCGTTTGAAATGCTTTACGGCGCGGAAAAAGACTGTAAAACAACCAATATGCCGACGGCGGAAATCGTCAGCATGACGCTGCTCAGAATTTCGGCGGCGGCCAAACGTCCGGGATAGTGATGTTCAGCGCGCGGTTTGGCAAATTTATAGAAATATGGCAGCAAAAATTCGGGATTGAGCGCAGTATTGATGAAAAACTCTGCATTGATGCCGACGGCGCGCCGTTGCCCTGGTATACGTATCCCGCGATTGAATATCTGTCTCAGTTTGATTATCGGAACAAAAAGGTTTTTGAATACGGTTGCGGTATGTCCACACGATTTTGGAATCTCCGTGCCGGGAAGGTTGTTTCTGTCGAGGACAACGAGGCGTGGTTTGCCAGATGGCAGCGGGAGTTTGCAAAAACGGGGTTTGATATCCGGCTGCGTCCGGAGGGCGCGGCTTATGAAAACGCGGTTTTTGAGGACGGCTGCCGCTATGACGTGATTGTTCTTGACGGCAAAAGACGGGCGGAATGTGCGGCGGCAGCGCAGAAAGCGTTAGCTGCGGGCGGCGTCATCATTCTTGATGACAGCGACCGGGTCAATACCAGCGTCGGATATGTGCAGATTGTTGATGTTATGAAAAAAGCGGGACTGTTGCAGGTTGATTTTTACGGCTTTTGTCCGACGGATTGTTATGCCAAGTGCACGTCGTTGTTTTTCAGTCGGGATTTTGATTTTGAAACCACGGCAAAAGTTCAACCGGTGAACGGCCGGGGCGGATTGTGGTCGATGAGCCGAAAAGAGAGAAAAGAGTTTTATAAAAAGTTCGGCAAATAGCGGTCAAAAAATCTGGACAAAAGGTCTTGCAAAAATAAAAATGATATGTTAACCTGAAAGAAGTTATCAGGGGGTTATCTGATAACCAGCACCGCAAAAGGGGCGGAAAGCTTAGGTTTTTTATTATTTATACTTTACATAAGTGTAAACAGCTTTTTAAGGGGAAGAGCTATGAAAACACGCAATTCATGGATATTTGTGCTCACTGCATTCTTTTGCGGTGTGCTTTTTTGTACTTCAGTGAGCGCTAAAGTATGTTTTGTCGGCGATCCGAACTGCGCCGGCGGTTCGGAATTCGGTGAATATGAAGATCCGAACAAAGACAATACCCTGTGTAAACAGGAAGGGTATGTTTGGGATACCGAAACACAGGGTAAATGCGCCAATATCGGCGGCGTATGTCCCTATGATGCCAGATATGTCAAATGCTGCGGTGCGGAATATGCCTATCAGGCCTGTGTTTATCCTCTTGAAACGGTGAAAAACGAGGCCGGTAAAATCGACAAGTGCGGCAACTTGTACAAATGCCAATGCGGCAGCGATTATAAAACCCCTGACGAGTGGGAAAAAGAAACATCAGGCTCCTGTGCGGCAGACGACGACAAGACTTGTACATCTTGTCAGCCCGGGGGCGGTATTTGTATTATGAGCACGACTGATGAAGTTCGTTATGACAAATGTACCTGCGACACCAACTTTTTCCCGTATACAAAAGAAGCCGGTTGCCCGGAAAATGCTGTTGTCATCAGCAGCTGCACCGACAGCGACAGGAAAACACATTACCGCTGCCAGTGTCCGAGCTACTTTCATACCTGTACCTATGGCAAGGCACCAGATGCGCAAACCTGTGTTGAAAACGGTGTAGAAAAATACAGCAGCTGTAAGGAAGCAGGCGCGGAATGCGAAAACCAAGGGTATTTCAAAGATTGTCAGACCAAGACCTGTTACCATGATACTAACAGCACGATAGAAGACAAAAGGACATATCCGGCTAAGTGCGAAGATTCGTATGAGGCTTGCGAATATGCCTATGGTTATTACAAATGTCGTTGGAGCGCGGCCAACTACTGCGCGGCAAAACATCCGGAAATGACGAATTATGCCAAGGACATTCCGACTTCCTGCACCAAGGACGGGGTTCAGGGAACGGTTGTTCCGTGCTATTTGGGAAGTAGTACAAAAAAGGAGGATTATCTGGGTTACTATCGGTGCAAACTCACCTGCGAACAGCAGGTCAGAGGCGCTTTCTCTCAAGGGTACCTGACGGTTGACAACAATATTATCGATGATAAAGGCAATTACGGTTTTGTCCGTACCGACAGCCGCGGTAGGCATCTGTATTTAATCGATAATATAACTTTCCCGAAAGAGAGGATAACGGATCGTGTTGTTGAATGGAATCATACCTATGCCGCTAAAGAAAATTATGTATCGGTTAACGGCATCAATGCTTTGTATGATATTGACAGCACCCGATACAGTACTTGTGCGGAAAAGCGCTCTTATTCTTATCGTCCGACAATGACAATCGATTTAGATAAATTATTTTACTTTTCACCTAATAGGAAACAAGAAATATACTGGTTGGACGTTGATTTGAGTGATATTAATATCGCGTTTAAGTTCCCTTCTATAACAGAAATTCCAGTAACTTTAAGAAAGAACTATATATTAAGAAGTAATCATACCTGGAAAAATGTTGCTTTCAGGGAAACTGGAGAGACGCCTCCGGAGGCACATGTCGATACTCATTTGGGGCAACGTTTTATCGGAAATGGTTCAATAAGCAAAAGAGGCAGAAGCTTGATACATCTTAACAGTAAGGTACAACTTGTATTAACGGGAGACATATCTTTTTATCCTAAGGAATGGTGCTTTAAAGATTATCACGATGAATTTGACAGCTCTTGCGGAGGTTGTACTTCCTGGACACAGTTCCACACAGATTCCCGTGCGTTAGTTCATTTTCTTAATGCCAATATTTATACATCATATTATTGGGATTGGGATGGAGCGTCAGATTCAACCATGTTGTTTGAAAATTCCAATGGTAACATGGGAAAAGTCTGGAGCCACTGGAGCGTAGGTCTTCTAAATTCAAAAATAAGTATGAGGATGTTAAGAGTTGATATAGGTTCTCAATCAGGGGCAAAAGAATCATTTGGCGGTAGCTATAATAGTTCCGGAATTGCCGAAACAGGAGGAATTTATGTCGGAAAAAATTCAACTTTAACGGTAACTGATTATTGGACATTAATGCAGGGTGTTCGGGCAAAATTGTATATCGCACCGGGTAGTACGTTCAAAACAATTTGGCCTTTTGCTCTGCGGGGGGATGATGAAGTTATCTGTATCCCCAATGACAGCACATCCAAGTTTATAGCTTGCGACGGAAGATCGTCAAAATGCTATACAAACAGGGAAAATGCAAATTCCTCGCATCGGGATACGGGCTTCTCCCGCTATTTCCTGTACCGTGGAGCCGGGGGTGGCAATACCTGTTTCCCTCCAGCAGGAGATAAATACAAAACACAATGTGATTATAACACTGTTAAAAATAATTTCTACAAAGGGGGAAGTTATAGTTCCGGAAACTGGACGAGCGTCGGTAGCTCTGGAGGATATTTAATGAGCGGCTGCGGTTATATGGAAAAATATGGTATGGGGTATAATTTCTGACCATAACAACACCCCCGCTCGTTATCCGGAGCACTCCGGACGATAAATCCCCTTTAGGGCGGGTTCACTCTTTCGGAAAGCCGGGAGGTTCATTCCCCCCGGCAGTCCCCGGAGGAGGCGTTTTAAGGATATTGTTATTATTTTTTCAGGCTTGGATGAGAAACATTCCTCCCGGTCATTCTTAGGTCTTGGATGAGAAACATACTCCTCTCTCGTCATTCTCGGGACGTTTTGTTTCTTTTACTGTCATTCTCGGGCACATTTTTTTATTGTCATTCTCGGGCTTGACCCGAGAATCCAGTCGACAAAGAGGCCTTATTATTTGACTGGACGCCCGGATCAAGTCCGGGCATGACATAGGGGAGAAAGACGAGGACACCCGGAACAAAGGGCATGACATAAGGGGGAAAAGAAAAATAAAAAGGGACACGGGTCCCGGCGTCTGCCGGACGGAAAACGGCAAAGTTTTGAAAACAATTATTGTCTACAACTATTGAACAATTCAATATTATTATCGGCAGGATGTTTATACTCCGGTGCCGGTTGTAAGACTTTAGACAAACAAATATCTTAAATTCAA
>CALXPZ010000006.1 GCA_944390375.1 uncultured Alphaproteobacteria bacterium
TCACTTTTTTGCATGCCATATACTCCTTTTATAATTACGAATAAACTCAGCCCAGAGTTCTCTGCGCTCAGTCCGCTCAATATCAAGACGAACCCGTTTGCGGAATTCGTCCGAATAATCCCCCGCCAGGGCAAGATTATTTTCCTTTAAAAAACGATCGACATCCTGCTGACAGGATGCCGTCGAACCGTCCGGAAGCACGATTTCTTCCGTCCATTGCCTGTTAAAATACGTCATTTTTGGATTTTCCCTGCGGCCTCCATTTCCAGTTTTTGCGCCTTAATTGCCGTTTCCGCGTCAAGCTGCCGGTTTTCCAGATCAATCCGCTGCTGTTCGATTTTTTCCTTAATCGCCAGTTCTTTAGCTTTCAGCGCGTTTTTCTCCTGTTCCAGTTTCAAAACCGGATTTTGCTGCTGGGGCACGGAGGCAGCCTGCTGCTGTTTTATCTGCTGGGCTTTCTGCTGTTGTTCCAAAAACGAGGAAACGTCGGCAAAAACCTTGTCCAGCACGGTTTCAAAACTCCGCCCCCGCGGCAGGGTATCAACCACCGCCGCCATCATCGCCTTGTACAGCGGCAGCAAAAGCGGCTGCTGGCTGACGGTTGTCAGGGCGGTCGTAACCGTTTCGTTGATAATCTTAACCGCATTAACGACTTTGTTGCTTTCTTCTTCCCTGTTAAACACGGCGTCCGTTTCCACCGTAAACAGCATTCCCCTGAGTTTTTCCGTTTTCAGGAGTTTCACGGCCTCCGCAACCTGCGCGCCGTCCTGCCTTTTTTCTTTGTCAAGAAAAGAGGCCAGCCGCCCGGCATCAAACATTTCGCAGATAACCTCCGCCTTAATCTGCAGCAAATCGCGAATAAAACGCTGCATGTCATTTTGCCGGTCCTGGTTGCGTAAGGTGCCGAAATTGGTCTTTTTGGTTACCGCCGTTGCCGTTTCTGCCGCATTTGACGAACCGCGCATAATATCGCTGACGCCGGTAACGTCAAAAATATTGGCAATAACATCCTGCCGCCGGTTGGCCAGCTGCTCCAGAGCGGTTACATACTGCTCAAGCGGTGCAAAATCGACTACCCCGCGGATACCGCCGCTCTCACGCAGCTTGACAAAGTCGCTCACCGCCACCAGCGTAACATCTTTATTCAGAATATCCGCCAGCTCGGGAAACGCATTGTCATAAGCGCCGCTGACTTTCAGAGCCTGCATGGTCAGTTTCATCCGGGTATTGATGCCGTTCAGCTCGTTTAGCATTTCCTTAATCATGCAATAATCCGGCACCGGAATGACGCTGTTGTTGGTAAGCGTTGCATAAATCGGTTTCGGACAGGGAAAAAAGCCTCTCACTCCCAGGAGATTATCCTCTGTCTTCAAAAACCGGTCGGGCACGGCCTTTGTCAGCCAGTAAATTTTCTGAGAAACTTTGTCCCACACTTCATATATGCAGATATCCCTGCGCCCGCCATCGGCAAACAAAAATTCCTGATCAAACTCTTGTTCTGCCTCGTCTTTACCCATATAAATTTTGCGGGCAACCCAGGTAATGTCTTCCCAGACGCCGACGCGGTTCACATCGGTCAGAAAATACCGCGGATCAATATAAACGGATTCCACGGTTTCACCGCTCTTAACCGCAATTTCGTTTTCCGGATTAAGCGGATCGGGACGGATTTCAATCTCCGGTTTATATTGTTCCCAGATAATGCCGGCGCCGGAAATCAGAAAATCGTTGCGCGCGTATTTAATAACGCTGTCAAAATCAAATTGTTCCAAATCCCAGCGCAGGGCATTTTCCAAAATTTCGCAAGCCAGTTTTTCTGCCTTGCCGGCATTTTTTTCGCTGCGCTCAATATAAAATTTCGGCTGTTTGAAATACAAAAACGGCTTCAGGGTTTCTACCGTCGACCAGAAAATATTATATTTCCCGTTGCGGCTGCCTTTGCTGTCTTTATAAAAATCGCGGGTTTCATCCACCAAATCATAATATTTGGCATAAGCCTTTTCCGCCTCGCCGATTTTTTTCAGCCATTCTTCCACCAAAAGTCTTTCGTTTTTCAATTCCTCAGTCATCGTTTATCACTCCCAGAATACTGCTCTCACGGACGACCACCACATCTTTGTCCGGTGTTTCCAGTTCGTCAAAAACATGAAACAGAACCTTGTCGCCCGCTTTGACGGAACGCACGTCTTTCCCCGTACTTTCCACCACGCCGACCGTGCGCGGTTCATCAATATCCGCCGCCAGCAAAATGCCGCCGGCCGTTTCTTTCTGTGGCGCCAACCGGATAAAAATCCGGTCGGCTATTGCTTTCATTTTCATTTTTCTTTCCTTTCAAAAAAGAAGATTGACATAAAAAACGCCGCCCATTGATCGGACGGCCCATATTCCCGGGTCTTACCGGCGGCAATGCCTCCTGCCGCAATCGGAACCACCGGCGGCAGATTGCCACGGACAAAACTCAGCCGGCCGGCAAACTGCTCCCAATCCCTTCTGACCGGCATCTCGACCGGTTCAAAGAAGTTGTTCTTGACGAATAAGTCTTCAGGCAACGTCTACCATCCGCTGTTTTTTCCCCTCTCTGCCAAAGAAAACATTTCTTCCACCGACACCTTACCGTTGCCGTACAATTTCGGCATTCCGTAATCGTAAACCGGTTCGGCAAAAGTGAGCGCCAGCGCATCGGCCTTATCAGGAGAACGCCCGAGGCGTTTTTTTACCTCGTCCTTATCTTCCAGCTGCAGGCGTCCGCGGCCGTCAAATTTCTTGTTTACAGCGGTCAGTTCGTCAAACAGATCCTCGTCGGCAGGCAATTCCGGCGGCGGCAGCTCGCCGAGCCAGCGGTTGATTTTATCCCACATTTCCGCCCGCCGGTTGAAATACCGATCTGCTTTTAACGCCTTTTCGCCAAAATAAACACCGCGGATAATCTCACCGAAACCGCGGTCTTTCAAAATATCGTAAACACCGGCCCCCTGTCCGCCGATATCCATAAACAGCCGCACCGGACGCCGTTCTTCAATGATATTGGTGGCAATATTGGCCACTTCCACGTTATTTTTGCCGCCGTAACTTTCAAACCCCGTAACCAGCCGTCCTTTGCGAAAACAAAACACCGTTTTGTCGTCGCCGAAACGGGCAATATCAAGTCCCACCACCAGCGGCGACGTGGTCGAGGCAATTTTGCGTTCAAACGCCCGCCGCACGTCGGTTGCGCTGATGATCCGTTCTGCGCCTTGCGAAAGCGGAGCTCCCATCCAGATATGCTGGTAGTTTTCGGGATTTTCCCGCCGACATTTTTCCGCCAGCAAACGCATTTCTTCGGGACAAAAAGGATTGTCGCAATAGTTAACCCGCCGGATCCAGCTTCGTTTGTCGGGGTTTGCCGCCACCGCCGTCCAAACCGGATCGTTTTCATAAAGCCTGTTCATGGAAATCCAGATTTCTGAACCGTCCTTGCGGATGGTCGGTTCCAAAATTTCCCAGCTTCGTTTACTGATCGACTGAGCTTCTTCAACCCAGGCAATATCCACGCCTTCAAGCGATTTTATTTTTTGGCTGTCCTGCTCGCGCAATCCTTTGAAAATAAAACGGGTACCGGTAACCCTGTTATCAATTCTGTCTTCATAAACCTTGTAATCGGACAACCCGTAAAAGGCAATGCGGTCAGCCAAAAGCTTATGGACGGAATCTTTGATTGAATCCTGAATTTCCCGCAAACAGGCAATCAGCAGCTTTTTTTGCCGCCCGAGCAAAAGCAGGCTGTCGGCAAAAGCATAAGACTTTCCGCCGGCACGGCCGCCGTAACACATCTTAATCCTGTATTTTTTCGTCATCAACGGCGCAAACACTTCCGGAATCCGCGCGGTAACCTTCTTCATCATCTCCTCCTTCATTTTCATCTGCCCGATCAGCCTGCTGCAGCCGATTTCCCTCGGTTTTGACAAAGCGCACCAAAACCTGTTTCAACTCATCGTCGGCCTTATTTTTGACATCGCTTTTTTCCACCCAGCCGTGATTGGCCTTAAGCGCGGAAATAGACATGGACGAATTGTAAAAACCGAGCCCGGCAGCATTCATCAGCCATTCTTCCTGATAAAGTTCCGCCTTCAGATAAGCTTCCGCAAATTCCGGATATTTTTCCCGCCAGCGGGCAAGAGAACCGACCGCAACGCCGATTTCGTCGGCAAACCGCACAAAAGTCGGACAAGGTGCCGGCACTTTTTCCGCAACTTCTTCACATTTATCGCTTTTTTTGCTGTATACGGTATGCATCTCCGTATGATACAAAGGGGCGTTCTTAAACCACGCCACCAGCTTTGCCGCATATTCGGGGCAATATTCGTCTGTTTTTAATTTCCTCTTCATTTCCTCTGCCGTCTGTAATTTGATCTGCCATCCGTTGCCGCTTTTCCCCGCATCACCACACCACCTTTTCCGGTTTTGGCTGCCGAAAAAGATTAAATGGATACAAAAAAGGGCACCGCCCGACGCGATGCCCCGTAATAAGGAGAAAAAACATGGATACTTTTTGATTGATCGGCCCACCCTCAGAACCGTCAAAAAAAAATGGACAAGCAGGAAAACCGCCTACTCATCCATTATGGAAAAAATCTATACCACAATCTGACGAAAAAATCAATACTTTCTCTGAGAAGTTGTGGATAAGTTTTATATTTATATGTAAATTCAACAGGATAAACAACTTCAATTTTCAACCGAACGGCCCTGATTTAGACATTTCATTTGTTCAAAAACAAAAAGGCAGGCATCAAAACAACTGCCCACCCTTTCATTTATATATAAAACAACATATTCTACACATCATCCTCAATTTTTTTGGGATTCTGTATTTTCTGATGCAAAGCATTATTATGCAGCCGCCGCAAATATTCCGTACATTGGTGATAATCCTCAATAATGTCAACGGCCAGCATGGTTTCTTTGCTTACTGTTTCATAACGGCATAAAAGCGCTTCGACGCCGCATAATAAATTATATGTATTGATCGCCCCCCGCGTTCTCGGCTTGGAATATTCCATCATGTTCAAAAATTGCCTGAAATCATCTCTCAACTTTTCCGGGGGCTGACAACTGTCATAAATGTCTGTGCCTTGATATTTTTCGATATTCATTATCATCATCCTTTACGTTTTAAAACAAAATCAACCATACTCTAATACACAACTAAAATTTTTAATAATATTTTATTGCAAATAATAACAGGTTTTTATACATAAAAAAACATATATCAAATTAAACATTCCAATAAAATTGAATAAGCCTGTCCAGTCCGCGACATAAATCTCGCCTCATGGCATAGTTCATTTCCGATTTCCACCTGCTTTTCGAAACATCTGTTTCCGGTTCTCTGTTTTCCAAACATACACTTTTAACAACCGGCCAAAACTCGTCCGGAACATGCTTAACAGCTCTAAAATATCGCTCTCTTGCTTTGCAGATAAATTCAATGTCAAGAGCACTCTTTCCTTTACAATCCACTTTTTCTTTTGCCGAAAAAACCGAACCGGACATAAAACATGATCTTTCAAAATCTTGTTGCAGACATTCGGCCGCCTTTAACCTGTCTTCTTTCGAATATCGCGGATTTCCCAGCTCCAACCATCCTCTGAGTGCATATCTTTCCAACAGCGTCATTTTGCAAACACCACCCTTGCTATGCACAAATCCTTGCCTGACACAGCTTTTTTTATCAATATATTTTTCCTGATTTTCCATCACGTTTTCTCCGATTGCGCATACCACATATATACATTATATGTACATAATGTCAATACGGAATATGTAATTTACAAACCGCCTTTTTTATTACATAATCTGTAATAAACAAGGAGTGTATTATGAACAACAAATGGACCTGGCTAAAAGAATACATGCAGAAAAACAACATCTCTCAGGGCGATGTAGCCGATGCCCTGAAATGGCAAAAAACACGAGTTTCCGAACTTTTGTGCGGCAAACGGGACTTTCCCGTCAACAAAGTTTTTCCCGCCGCCCGCTTTTTTAATCTCGACCTGGAAGAGTTTACCAAATACAATTCCGGCTTTTCCAAAGAAATACCGTCAACCGCCGGCAAAACCCCGCTCAGCCGCGCTCAACGCTGCATGGTTTCAATAGATATCGTCGAAACCTCCGCCACCGCAAAACAAACACGCTTTCAAACAATCGGACAACAAACGATCAACGAAGAAATTTTCAAAATGTTAACCGCCTCCGCTCCCGATTCCGTCAAAGCTATGTTTTCCCGCGGAGATTCCATGCAGCCAACCATCAGCGACGGTGATTTGATCTGGGTCGATATGTCGATCAACACGCCGACCGTCGACGGCCTTTATCTGTTTGCCATCAGAGGGGAAATTTTTGTAAAACGCCTGCAAATGGACAACTTTAACCGCACGGCCTCCATCATTTCCGACAACCCGCTCTATCCGCCGATAACAATTAACAAACCGGATAAAATATCCACTCTCGGCAAAGTCATATCGGTAACCAAAGTATACCGCTGACATTGCCCGCCGCTGCTCGATATTTTGACGACAGCCTTACGAAAAACGGGAGCAAACCTGTATTTACTCCCGTTTATTTTTATAAAATGACCGCTGATATTTATTGATTCTGAAACGCTTTCTCCTCCTCGTTAAGCGCTTTTTCTTCCGAAATCGGCTGTTTTGTTTTCTGATCATAACGAACGTTCAGTTCCACCGGTTTTTTGTTTGAACGTAGCTGAATGGCCAAATCAATAACGTCGTCTCCCATATCAATTCCCCAGGGAGAACTTTCCTGCGTTCCGCCGTGGATCACCATTCCTCTCCGCCCCAGGGTATCGGTGGTAAAATCGGGCAACATCCACACCCGGTAGTCGCCCCACAGGGCATAACCGCCCGGCCATTCTCCCCGGCCGAAAGCGCCTTTCAGCCTCTCCCAGACGGAAGCATCATAATAACGTTGCATCTGATCGACGGAAACCCACCATTTACCTTCAGGTACCCGACTTTTTTCATTTGTTTTCTCTGCCGTATAAATTTCAAACTGCTGATTCCAGTTATAAAACGGCATATAAAGAAATGCAGCCGCCGTCAGCAAAGGCAACAACAGCACTCCCAAGGCAGTCTTAACATATTTTTTCCGCCAAAGGAAGATGCCTGCAATCGTCATCACGACCAAAAAGGGAATATAAATACTGTGAAAGGAAAAATAAACTTCCGGATCGGAATACAACCACCCCCACTGCGGATATCCCCAATAAACAAAATTATCCTGCAAATATTCCTGATAAAAACTGTCCGCCGTCAACACCAGATAAAACAGGTTAGCAGCCGCCAGCAAACAAAAGAAAACATATCCCGCAATTTTCTTCATGCTTCAATCTCCAAGAAAAAATAATCATACGTTTTGGCTACAATGACATTAAAATAAATAAACAACGGCGACCCCGCAACAATCGCTATCCAGCTTCCTGCTCCGACCGCCTGACCCGCCAGTTCCATAATACCAAACATTGCTTCAAATAAAAAAAGCAAAAATGTCATTCGCCAATAATTTCCCTTTGTTTTGGCAAATGCCGTCCGCAAAGAACCGCTGCGTCCGAGCAAAGAACTGATCCAAGCCATCATCGGGCGATAAAAGATAAAAGGCGCCGCAAATATCAAAACGACGGCCGTCAAAACATCGACCGTCCGCCCGTCTTCCATATACTCTTGCAGATAAACGGCATATTTTACCGCCCATTCGGAACCGTTTCCGATAAACAGCGGCAACAGCGGCAAGGCCAGCAGAAAAGTCAAAACGCAAAATGCCAACGCCAGAATTTTGGTTGACGGCAACAAGGTATCAAACAATTTAACCGTTGCCAGATAAGGTTTTCTGTTAAAATAAAAACGAAAGAAAAAACACCAAAAAAGATAATAGGCAATCCCCCAGGGCAGAAAAAAGAGATCATGCCAGCCGTCAATCAGTTCAAAACCGGCAATCAAAAAAAGAATATGCACAGCCGAAAATAAAGCAATCTCCCGTTTTCGCCCGACCATATAGCGCCAACTTTCCCGAAACAAATCCGCAAGGGCTATCGTTCTGGCATCGGTCATAATATATCCTCCATCTACTGCACGGTATGGCTGATCGGATCAAAGCGCAAAAGCATTGTTTTCCAGACGTCATATTTGTCGCCGTGTTTTTGTGCCAAAATACTGTACGGTTGGCAAATATAAACGGCACGCCGCGCACTGTCTGCCACCGAGCGGAAATGAGCATCGGAAGCATAACGTCCTTTATCCAGAATATCAACTTTTTGCACTGATCCGTCCTGTCCGAGATAGGCTCGAATTTCAACGACCATACCCTCAATTCCCATAGCGCCGGGATCAAGATTCCAACATTGTCTCAGGCGTGCGGCAATCGCGTCCGTTTCCGAAATGGAAAGCTCGCTGAAATAAGAGCCTCCCGAACCACCTTCAATCCCCATATTGGCGGTTTCCGTTCCTTCTTTTACGGTCGCCTCGCCGGCCTCCGCATTCAGTTTCTTTTCCAGCGCATTAACCGAATCCATCAGGTTTTTCAAGGCGCTGACCTCGGGAACTTTTTTCTCGGGCGCCTTTGCGGGAGCTGTCTTTCTGCTTTCTTTCTTCACCGCCGGTTTGGAAGGTGTCGGGCGTTTGGGCTCTGGTTTCTTTTCCGGCAGCTTGGGCTTTGACGGCTGCGGCGGCACGACAAAACTTTCTTTTTCCGGCAGCGGAGCCTCCTCTTTTTCGGCCGGCGCCGGAGTTTCAATCATACTCGGCTGTTCGATCTTCTGCGGTTTGGGATCCGGTTTTCTGACCGGCTTGGGCTGCGGGACCGGCGGCGTTTTTTTGGGTGCCGTCGGCATTTTAGTTTCTTTTGCAAATTTTGCTTTTGCCGGCAGATTGGTCATTTCGGAAATCTTAACCTGATCCAGATCGACAATAATCGGAGGCTGGCTCAATACCATATCCTTATGCCAAAACAGCGGTATGTCTGCCATTGCCAGCAGAAATACGATTGCATGCAGCGCAAGGGATTTGTAAAGAGCCGATTTCATTCTTTATTTCTTCTTCATTGTTTGTGCGGGATCCGGTTCTGTCTTAAGGCCGACTTTATCAAAACCGGCATTTTTCAGCATAGCCATCAGGCCGATCACCCGTCCGTACTGGGCATCCGTATCGCCGGAAATGACAACGCTGATCTCGGGATTGGCCTTACGCACGGCCAGTACCTTGGCCACGATTTTGTCGGCGGCAATTTCATCTTTCCCGATATAATAGACCCCCTCCCTGTTGACGCTGATATTAAGGGAGGTTTCTTTGCCGGTCAGGTTTTGCCCGCCCACTTTCGGCAAATTCAAGGCAATTCCGGAAGTCATCAGAGGTGCGGCCACCATAAAGACAACCAAAAGCACCATCATCACATCCATCAGATTTGTGATGTTGATCTCGGCATTGCGTCTTTTCGGCCGCCGGACGCGGGTTCTTCCCGATGTTGCAAAATACGTCATTATTCACCTGCCATATCGGCTTTAATGGCCGTATCATCAATTTCACGCGACAAAATACTCGAAAATTCGGCCATAAAGTTCTCCAGCCGGTTGGCATAACGGTCTATGTCAGACGAAATTTTGTTATAAGCGACCACCGCCGGAATAGCGGCAATCAACCCGAAAGCGGTTGTAAACAAAGCCTCGGCAATACCGGGGGCAATCGCCGACAGCGAATTGCTTTGCGTTGCGGCAATCGCGTTAAAACTGTTAATAATTCCCCATACGGTACCAAACAACCCGACCAGCGGCGCCACCGAACCGGTTGAAGCCAGAAACCCCATCCGTGTATCCAGCTCGTCCAATTCTTTATCCATCGAAACGGTCATGGCTTTTTCAATCCGCTGCTGCAGAGAAACACCGCGCAGCCCGCGGTCGGTTTTTGACTTCAAAATATTGGTTCGTTTCCATTCCCGCATGGCTGCCACAAACATTGCCGACATCGGATCGGCCGGTCGGTTGCCGATACTGTCATACAAACGGTCCAGCGATCCCCCGGACCAGAATTTGGATTCAAAGCTGCGGGAAAGTTGCTTAACTTTGCGCAAAGTCCCCACTTTTTCGATAATAATCGCCCACGACCAGACCGACGCGGCAATCAGCCCGATCATCACCGCTTTGGTTACAAAGTCGGAATTCCAGACCAAATCCCACATTGACATCTGTTGAGCGGCTTCTGCCAAAGTTTGCGTATCCATTTTTTACCTCTTATACAAATTACAAAACCGGCGCTTTATAGCGGCAGCACCCTGTTATTTGCGGTAAAAATAACACAAATTCCTAAACAATCAATTAAATTAAAACGCTTATCAAAAAATTTGACATAAAATTATTTCTTGGCTACAATCATCTTGTTTTCTTAATTATTAACAAATTACATATAGCTTATGAAACATCTGTTTTTACTATTTTTTCTTCCTCTCATCTGTGCCTGTGGAGGAAAAGAAAAAAACTTTGAGCTGATAGATGCGTCTGCCGAATATTCGGTACGGGACAATTACGGCATAACTCTGCGCTCCGCCTCTTTCGGAAAAAGCAACACCACTTACTTAATCCCCGAAACCACGGATTTGCTGCTGAAAATACCTTTATACGGTCCGTGCTCGGACGAAGACAGCATTTACATCTATTCCGACGGCAAAAAATATGCGGCAAGTCAAATCAACCTGGTCGATGCCCGGCTGATAAAAAATTGGTACAAAGCCATTAATCCTCCGGCAAAAAACATGAAAATGTATATATCCGTTATCATATTTGCCCTGATTACCGCCTGTTTTGTCGCATTCAGCAAAATTCGGGATCTTTTCCCGATTATGCTGATTTTTCCGATCGCCATGATGTGCATTGCCCAGTTGTCTGAACAAAAACTGTCTTTTTTCGGTAGCGGCATCCTGTCAGAACTCCATAACGGAGAAGCAACCATAGGCACTAACACGCTACGGCTACAAAACGAAAAGAATATGGCAACCGGCACATTGCTTCACACCGGACAAAAAGTTTACATCTACCGTATCGGCAACAGCTTTTACGCCTCTTCCAGAAAGTTTTCGGAAAAAACGTTACGGCACACCGGCCTGTCTGACCGTTATCCGTGGCAAGAATATGCCTGCTGGCTTGTTCCGTATCTGTTTTGTTACGGCGTCTGCCTGCTGGTAAAAAAACGTTTTCGCCGTCCGCCGCAAACGGCCTGAAATTTCTGACCACAAAAACACGCGAAGGTTCATTCCTCCGCGTGTTTTTCTTAAATCCCAAAAATCTGTTATTTACCGTCGATTCCTGCCGCCCTGAACATCTCGGCCGGAATACGAACCGGATGTTTCCTGAGCAAAGAAACATAAGCAAGTTTTACCGATATTTCGGCCAGCAGAGTTTCACCGCGCCGGATTTCCTGTTTCATTTCAGCGCGAGCACCTTTAACCTCCACCGCCTCACAGGTAATCGTCAGCAAATCGTCCAGCACCGCCGGCGCCTTATAATCGACGCTGATTGAACGCACCATAAAGCCGCATTTATCTTCCGCTTCCAAAGCGTCCCGCTGATTAACGCCCAGCGCGCGGACAAACTCCGTGCGGGCGCGTTCGGCAAATTTAAGATAATTGGCATAATAAACCACCCCGCCGGCATCGGTATCTTCATAATAAACCCGCGCGGGAAAATAAAATTTTCCGTCAACGATCACCCCTTCCGGCGCTTTAACCTTTTCTTCCATCACTCCTCCTCAAACAAATCGTCCTGATAGCTTTTCACATTTTTTCTTGCTTTCGGCACGCCAAGATAGTCGCATCCGAGGTCGGTAATCACCCGTCCGCGCGGTGTACGCTGCAAAAAACCGAGTTTCAGCAAAAACGGCTCGATCACTTCTTCGATCGTGTCGCGTTCTTCGGACAATGCCGCCGCCAGCGTATCGGCGCCGACCGGCCCGCCGCCGTAATTTTTGGCAATGCAGCTGAGATAACGCTTATCAAAAGCGTCCAGTCCGTACTTATCGACATTCAGCCGACACAAAGCGTTATCGGCTGTTGCCGCATCAATCCGTCCCGCCGCGGCCATGGCGCCGAAATCACGCACCCGCCGGAGCAACCGGCCGGCCACCCGCGGCGTTCCCCGCGAGCGCCGGGCAATTTCCATTGCGCCTTCTTCGGACATCGGCACGTTTAACAACCGGGCGCCGCGCAAAACGATTTTCTTTAAGTCTTCCGGCGAATAAAAATCCAACCGCAGCGGAATCCCGAAACGCTCCCTGAGCGGTGTCGACAACAACCCCGAACGGGTCGTCGCACCGACCAACGTAAACGGTTTCAGGTCAATTTTCACCGACCGCGCAGACGGCCCCTCTCCGATAATCAGATCCAACTGAAAATCTTCCATGGCCGAATACAATACCTCTTCAATCGCCGGATTAAGACGGTGTATTTCATCAATAAACAACACATCGTTGGTGTCAAGGTTGGTCAAAATGGCCGCCAGATCGCCCGATTTGGAAATCATCGGCGCCGAAGTTGCTTTAAAATTAACATCCAGTTCTTTGGCAATAATCGAGGCAAGAGTTGTTTTTCCCAGTCCCGGCGGGCCGAACAACAGTACATGATCCAACGCCTCCCGCCGCATTTTGGCAGCCTCGATAAATATCTTCAGATTTTCGCAAACCTGCCTCTGTCCGACAAATTCCGACAAAGCGGACGGACGCAGGTTGACGGGAACGCCGGCCGGTTGTTCGTCTTCCGGCAGCAAATTCGGGTTTACGAGCCGTTCTTCCATATTTTATGCTCCTTTGCCGGCAAATTCTTTCAACGCCAGCTTAATCAGCGTTGCCACATCCGCTTCGGGATTCTGTCCCGCTGCCAGACTGACGGCATGATATGCCTCCACCCGCTGATATCCGAGATTAACCAGCGCAGAAATAGCGTCTTCCGCTGCCGACGAAACATCATCAGCCGGCAAAACCGCCGGTGCAATTTCCCCGTCATCGGGCGACATCGCTGCCGCCAGCTCCCCGGCATCAGCCCCGGGAGCAAGACTGACCATTTTCCCTTTCAGCTCGCTGACAATTCTGGCCGCAAGTTTCGGCCCCACCCCGTTCGCGCGGGAAAACGAAGCCTTATCCTGAGCGGCAATCGCCTGCGCAAGCTGGGACGGCGACAACACGGACAATATGTTAAGGCAGACTTTGGAACCGACCCCCTGTACTTTCGTCAAGGTCAAAAACCATTCTTTTTCAAGCGGATGCAAAAAGCCGAACAGACTGATGCTGTCTTCTCTGACAACCGTTTCTATCCAAAGGGAAACCTCCGCTCCTCTGGTCAGTTTCGACAAAGTCCGCGCGGCGGCAAAGACCAGATAACCGACGCCGTTAACGTCAATAACGGCATAATCCTCGCCCAAACTGTCCACAATTCCTCTTAATTTTGCAATCATCAATTTTCCCCGCGAAAAAACACAGCCAAAGCTTATAAGAAAAATCCTGCCGCCGCAATCTTTTTTTTGCAAATTAAGAACAAGAGAAGAACTTTTTTGTTATTTCAAATATATAGAGTATAATTCATTTTTCACAATTTTTTATTGAAATTTTTAAACTTTTAGTTTAAATTCTTTATGACATTCGAAAAATAATTTTTCCGAGCGTCCGATTATTATTAACAGACGGGCTTTCAACACTCAGCATCAAACCGATGGCTGATATAATGGCTGATATAATCGCCGCAATATCCGGAAACAATGCCTATTTATCCCCGATCCACGACCGGGGCTTTGAAAATGATATTAAAGAAATCCGGACTATGCGGATTTTAAAACCATGTTTGATATGTTTGTCGGAAGCCGAAACTTCTTCATACTGCATTCGCGGTTTTACTTTAAACATTAACCAAGGATACAAAATGACTGGGCAAAATAAGACTTTTCGCGGAAAAAAGGAAGACGGTTCTGCCAACCCGATTGATGTTTATGTCGGCAGCCGTATCCACGAACTCCGCATTCTCAAAGGCTGGAGCCAGAACAAACTTGCTTCCATGCTGGGCATTACTTTTCAGCAGATCCAAAAATACGAAAAAGGCACCAACCGGATCTCCGCCAGCCGTCTCTGGTACATTTCCCAACTGACCGGCGTTTCCATCGACTATTTTTTCCGGGGCATCAGCGTCGAATTGTGGAAAGAGAGTTTCCGGCTTTTGCCGCCGGCGTGGAAAGATCTGGACATCATTCCCTAGTTTTTTGTCCGTCCGGATTTTTTTTCAAAATTACGCAAATATTCTGCCCAATCGGGTAAATTTTCTTCCCGAAAAAAATGATACAGGAAATCCGTCATCAGCTTATGACGGGTTTCCGCCTCCCGGCGGGCAGTGTCAGTCATCATCATATTCTTCAATTTCAGCAGCTTTTCGAAAAAATGATTGATAAAATTATCGTTTTTTCTGTTCGGACGCTGATACTCTTCAGCCTTTTGCTCCGTCTGCGGCCAGATCGCGGGATCAAAAACCGGTGTTCCGTAACGGTTGCAGCGCGCAAATGCATATTGCAAACAGCGTATAATACCGGAAGCCCCCATTGCATCCAGCATATCCGCGTCGGATACAACCCGCCCCTCCGGGGAAGACGGACGGATACCTTTCAGGCTTTTTGAATATCCCATGCGGGAAATAATATCCAAAACCCGTTCCCGCACCTCGGGAGCAATACCGCACTCTGCCATAATCCGCCGCGCATTGGGCAGCTTTTCCGCCGCTTCTTTTCCAAACAGCTTATAATCATCACAGTCATGAAGCAAAGCAGCCAGTCCGACCGTTTCAGCATCGGCTTTTTCTTCTGCCGCCAACTGCATCGCCAACCGAAAAACCCGATTTACATGTTCAAAGCCGTGCCCGCTCCTGTCTGCCGCCAGCAGTTTTTTAACCTCTTCTTTGATAGGTTCCCAGTCTGTCATTTTATCCCGCCGATTATGGTTGTTTTCCCTCGTTTTTCCTGCCCCGGATTCCCGCGCAGCCGCTGTTTGATATCATGATTGCAATATTTTCAACCGCCCTCCCGTACACAAGAGCATATTCTCTTCCGGTTGCAATATTTTCAATCGTTTTACTTTCCGGCCGCAACGCTTTCGCCCGGCTGTTTTCCTGTCGCTCCGGATATCAGCCGGTTTTCCGCTTGTCCGCCAACCGGGTTTCCAGTTTCCGCACACCCCGGTTATTAAAATGGCAAATGGCAATCGCCAGCGCATCGGAAGAGTCGTTATTTTTCGGCTGGCAACCGGGCAGCAGAATTTTAACCATCGTTTCCACCTGGTTTTTGGCCGCCTTACCGACCCCGACGACCGCTTTTTTGATCTTATTCGGTTCATATTCGGTAACCGTTATACCAAACAAAGACGGCGCCAGGATAACCACCCCTCTGGCCATGCCGAGCTTAATGGTCGAAGTCGGGTTATCGTTTAAGAACACCTGCTCTATGGCGGCCTCATCAGGATGATAGGCCGCTAAAACCTCGTTTAACGTATTGTGGATCACCGCCAGCCGGTCGGCAATATTCATTTTGGCGTCGGTTTTGATAAAACCGTCAGCCACGTAACGTATTCTGTTTCCCTCTGCCTCAATAACCCCCCAGCCGGTTGAAGAAAGGCTGGGATCCAGTCCCAAAATCCGCATTTTCCCTCTGTTTACCAAGTTTTTCGCATATTTCAAGCGTTTGACATAGTCAGCTTCTTTTTCCCTGTCCGAAAACGAAAGGGGCGATTTAAGCGCCCCTTTTTTCTTTTTCTTAAGCTTCCAGAGCTTTCATCACCGCTTCGGAGAACTCCGCATTGTGATAAACCTGCTGGACATCGTCGTCATCTTCCAGAGCCTCGATAAAGTCCATCAGTTTCTGAGCAGTTTCCAAATCGTCAATATCTGTTTTTACAACCGCTTTCCAATCCAGACGGGAAGCCGACGGCGTGCCGAATTTTGCCTCCAACGCATCGGTTACCGTGCCGAGATCTTCCGGAATGGTTTCGATTTCGTGAAATTCTTCATCCGAGGCCACGTCGTTAGCGCCGGCTTCCAGCGCGTTTTCAAACATCGTATCGGCGTCGGCCACCGCTGCCGGATACTTGATATATCCGATTCTCTCAAAATTAAAAGCAACCGAGCCGCTTTCGCCGAGGGCGCCGCCACGCTTGCCGAAAATAGTGCGGACATTGCCGGCGGTACGGTTTCTGTTATCGGTCAGAGCTTCTACGATAATGGCAACCTTTCCGGGGCCGAAACCTTCATAACGCATGGATACATAATCATCGCCGCCCGCTGTCTGGGTAGCTTTGGCAATGGCGCGTTCAATATTGTCTTTGGGCATACTTTCCGCTCTTGCAGCCTGAATGGCCAGTCTCAGCCGGGGGTTTTTATCCGGTTCGGGCAAACCGCTTTTGGCAGCAATGGTAATATCACGGGCAAGTTTTGCAAAAACTTTGGCTTTTTTGGCGTCTTGTGCGCCTTTACGGTACATAATATTCTTAAACTGGGAATGTCCAGACATTGAAAAACTCCTACAACTCTTACATTTACTTAATCAACAACAATCATATATTCGATTTTGGCGTCATTGGCTTCATATACCCTGATTTTCAGCCCTCTGATGTCA
Organism: uncultured Alphaproteobacteria bacterium; assembly: GCA_944390375.1. Taxonomy (GTDB): domain Bacteria; phylum Pseudomonadota; class Alphaproteobacteria; order RF32; family CAG-239; genus JAFUYI01. Next base: position 16,670 of record CALXPZ010000006.1, read on the forward strand.
ATAATGCCCGGACGGTTGGGATAATTGTAATTGACAAATTCCCCCGACTGACCGCCGCTCTGGTTATATTCCATAACCGTAAAGACCATGCGGTTCAGCTTAATTCCGGCATATTTAATTTCAAATCCCCATACCATTTCGCTCTGCACGACCTTGCTGGTGGTAACGGGATCAAAACGGAAAGTGTCAGGCTCAATTTCGTACTTGGTATCAAGCAGATTAAGTTTGTCGCCGCGGATAACGCCGACCTGGTTGAGCAGGGTACCGTTGTTGCGGACCAAAAATACGTCTTTTCCTTCCGGATTGGGAACCAAGGCATAGACTTTGTCATCAATCTCCACCCGGCCGATAATATCGTATTTCTTATTGGCCTCAATCTTCAGCGGGCTCAACCCGGAAATCAGATTTGCACCGGACACGGCCACGATGGATTCCTGGGTGTAATAATTGCGGGTATAAGATTTCGTATCCGCAATCGAATAGCCCTTATAGGCCGTCAGCATTTTATTTGGCGGGAAATTGGAATCCGTAACCGTTTCCGTCCTGATCAGCTTGGGGCCGTCTTCGTCCAGATATTCAACGCTGTAGTTGCCGAGCCCGGCGATAAAATCATCGCGTTCCGGCAAAAACGAAATCTCTCCGGCATAGATACAACCGCTCAGGCACAAAACCAATCCTAATACTTTTAATATTTTCATCCGTTTTTCTCTTTAAAAAATTTTTACAATTTTTAACTTTTATATACTATAAACTTTATTTAGTAAATAACAGATTATCACTTATAGGACATTTTTATGAACACACAATCAGGCAGCAGCTGGCAGGTCGTTTTTGCCCCCCGGGACAAAGAAGATCCCCTGTTTGACGAATTTATGGAAACTTTTTTTACCGCCAGCACCTGCGATTTTACCGAAGACGGAAAACTCTGCTATGCGGGCTACGCCTCCGAACCGGTTGACGAGCAGGAAATGGCACACGCCGCGGCCGTTTTGGGTGTGGCTCTCCCGTCTTGGAAATGCAGCCATATTCCCGCCACCAACTGGCTCACCAAAAACGTGATTGCTTTTCCGCCGCTCATAACCGACGATTTCTACATCTACGGCGTACACGAAGAACAAACGCCGCAAACCGACAAACACCGGCTGCGCATATATGCTGCCACTGCTTTCGGATCGGGACAGCATCAGACCACCCGTCTCTGCCTTGAGTTCCTGAGCCGTCTTTTCCACCATTCTTTCCGCCCCGGCAAAATTCTGGACATGGGATGCGGATCAGGCATTTTGGCTTTGTCTTCCCTTTTGCTTTGGCCAAACGCCTCGGCCGTTGCCGCCGATATTGACAACGAGGCGGTCATCGTTACTCTGCAAAACGCGGCCGACAACGGGCTTGATTACCGGATATCCGCCGCCTGCGGGGACGGCTATCAAAACGGCCTGGTGCGGGAAAACGCTCCTTACGACCTTGTATTTTCAAACATTTTGGCTCGTCCGCTCATTGAGATGTCGCCGGCGCTCGCCTCTGCCCTGAAACCGGGCGGATACGCCGTCCTTTCCGGTTTTACGGAAGAACAGACGGACTGGGTACTTGCGGCGCATGAAAAAGCGGGGCTAAAAAGAATTGCCGTGCTCAAAAACGAAAACTGGCGCGCGGCTCTGATGGAGAAATAAAATGAATTTAACCGAAATACGGCAGCATCTGACCGAAAAAAAATACGACGCGCGGCTGATCACCCGCAACAATCTGTTTTTGGGGCAGGATACCCTGGAACGGGAAAACCTCATTTTAGCCTTAACCGGATTTTCCGGTTCTGCCGGTACCCTGATCGTAACCGGCAAAAAATCCTTTCTTTTTACCGACGGCCGCTACGAAATCCAGGCAGCCAGACAGGTCAATCCGGAAGAAACGGAAGTTATCTGCGACGCCTCTCTTACCGATTGGCTGCAAGAGCATTTTTCCGCCAAAATAAAACTTGAATACGACCCCTGGTGCGTCAGCATCCGGGAAGTTTTGCAAATGAAGCATCGGCTTCCCGGCCTTCGTCTTTACCCCAAAACGGAAACCTGCGTTTTGGAACCGGCCAGCGTATTTGCCCACGAACTTCAATATTGCGGCACGGATACCAAAGAAAAATGCGCTCTTGTCCTTGAACGCCTCCGGCAGAAAAACTGCCGGGCCTGCCTGCTGACCGCGGCCGACAGCGTATCCTGGCTGACCAACCTGCGTTCCGACGCCCTGCCCGACACGCCGGTTGTCCGCGCCATGGCGCTGCTCCGGGACGACACCGGCATCACCCTGTTTGCCGACGAATTGTCTTTCCCAAAAGATTGCCCCTATCCGGTTTTGCCGCTGGCCAAAATGGAAAAAGAACTGGCCGCGGCCAAAGACCTGACTTTTGCCGTTGACGAACAACGGACGCCCGACGCCGTCCGCCGGATCTTTGAAAAGCACGCAGTCAAAACCGTCTGTGCGGACGATCCCTGCCAGTTGCTCAAAGCCCGAAAAAACAAAACAGAAATCAACGGCATGATCAACGCCCACCTGCGCGACGGCACCGCGGTCTGCAAATTTCTCTGCTGGCTGGAACACAACAACGAAGATCTGAGCGAGCTGGATATTGTCGAAAAACTGCACGAATTCAGAAAACAGCAGCCTTTATATTATTCCGACAGTTTTCCCACCATTGCCGGCGTCGGCGCAAACGCAGCCGTCATCCATTATCAGCCGACAGAGGAAACCAATGCCCCGCTTGCAAAAAACACGCTGCTTTTGATTGACAGCGGCGGGCAATATTTCAACGGCACCACCGACATCACCCGGACAGTCGCGCTCGGCACGCCGGCAAAAGAAATGAAAGAAAAATTCACCATTGTTTTAAAGGCGCACATAGCCCTGGCCTCCGCCCGCTTTCCCAAAAATGTTCCCGGCGCGGTTCTTGACGCCGTCTGCCGCAGCGTCATGTGGCGTTTCGGGCTGGATTACAAGCACGGCACCGGACACGGCGTCGGCTGTTTTCTCAATGTTCACGAAGGTCCGCAAAACCTCAGCCCCCGCAGTTTTTCCTGCCCGCTTGAAGAAAATATGGTAGTCTCCGTAGAACCCGGCTGGTACCGGGAAAACGCCTTTGGCATCAGGATTGAAAACCTGGTCCGGGTCATTGCCGACGACCAACTGCCCGATATGCTGAAATTTTCAATTCTTACTCTGGCGCCGCTTGATAAACGCCTGATTGATAAATATCTTTTAACCGGCGAGGAAATCGAATGGGTAGACAACTACCACCGGGAAGTTTTCCGGAAAATTTCTCCCGGCCTGACGGAAGAAGAAAAAAGCTGGCTGGAGGAGGCCTGTTCCTCGTTATAAATCACAATATTTAACGGAGAACAAAATGAAAAAATTGATTTTAAGCCTGCTGCTGATACCGGCGGCCGTTCGTGCACAACAGCTGCAGTTTGAAAGCGCCGCCCCTCAAACGCCGATCGAACAATACTTTCAGGAAGAAAATCCCCAATACCGGCAATCCATGATATTTGTATTTTATAATAACGAACCCTGCGGCAACTGCCCGCAGGCAATCGCCCTGATTGAACAAATCTACGACCGTTATTATCAAAATCTTTACGGTTTTTCCATTATCAACTATCAGGATGATGACGAATACAACTTTATCGAAACCTACAACCTGAGCAGCCCGTTAAGCGTGGTTATGGTACGCGTCAATGACGGCGCCGTTTTCGGGTTTGAAAAAATAGACAACCCGCAAAATCAGATTTCCGATCCGGTTTCTTTCAGCGACTATTTCCGCTACCGGGTCAATTCATTTCTCGGCAGCAACGGATAGCCCATGGCCGGGATATGTTTTCCGGATATAAAAAAAGCATTTCACCCGGCTGGTGAAATGCTTTTTAGCCCGATTAAGCTTTAGTCCGGATTTTGGAAACAAGTTTGTCTGTAATACAGTCATAAACATCCCCGATTGTGTTGAGTCTTTCGGCTTCATCATCTGGGATATATATTTTGAGCTCCTGCTCCAGCTCCAGAAGATAATCCATCTTTTCAAGACTGTCCAACTCCAAATCGTCCGTCAGCTTGATATTGCGCGTCGTTGCCTTCCAAAAATCGATAATTGTCTAAAAACCAAACCTCAGTACTATCGTACTATCTTCAATTTCTTCCTTCTGCCCGTCGTTGTCAAAAGCCTCAAGGATACGGACTTTCAATTCGTCCGAAAGAACCTTTTTCTTTTGTTTGTCAATAGAGATATACAAATCTTTTTCCAATTCTGAAAACATATCGCCAATTTCATGAACAAGAGCCGCTTCTAGTATCTCTCTTGGAGATTCGACAACCTCCCGACACAAATTTTCAAAGAACCAGCTTTGGGTTTCGTCCGCGACGCAGAGATTCAACTTACCGGATAAATTTTCAAACATGGCATCAACACGTTTTTGCACTGTCTTTCTTAATTGAGCTTCCATGATATTTTAATTATAAAAAGTTAGTAATAAATTATTTAGACACAAAAAATAGCACCTGCCTCAAAATCTGTCAAGGAAAACATACTTAACCGACCGGTTCCGCCTAATTTCTCATCTCTCCTCTGATTGCTATGTCCCCCCAAAGCAGTTAAAATTTAAGCCCCCGGTCGGGGGCTTGGTTTATCAAAGAAGTTTTTTTATCCTAAAACAAAGGCTTGCCGTTCAGCATTTTGATATTTTGCGCTTCCATAACCGTGGCAAAATTCAGCTTGCCGCTCTTGATGATATTGCGCACCTGGTCGGGCATGGTAACATCCGGGTTGGTAAACAATGTGCTGACCCTGAGTTTTTTTGGCACGCCGACCAAAACCTGATGAATGCATCCCAAAAGGCTGCCCGCCACCAGTTCATAGGCCATTTCTTCGCTGATACCGCCGGAACCCGCATATTTAACCAGAGCATTGACGGCATCCGGCACACTGTTGGCATGGATGGTAGAAAAAATCAGGTGTCCGGACATCGCCGCCTGCAAAGCCAGACAGGCCACATCCGGCGTCCGGATTTCGCCGAGCAGAATATAGCGCGGAGCCGAACGCAGGGCGGATTTTAATCCCTCTTCCCACATACCACCGGGAGCGGAAGTCTGCTTGCACAGACCGAAATCGCCGCTCGGACATTTGTAAATCCCGTCCAAAGGCATCTCTATCGGGTTTTCAATCGTAAAGGCATATCCGCCTTCCGTCATCAAAAACTCTTTCAAAAGCGCCGCCATGGTCGTACTTTTGCCGGAGCCGGTCGCGCCTGATACCAAAAGCAGCCCGGTAGCGCGTCCGAGCGAACACAGGTGGTTAGCCACGATCGGCGGAAAACCGAGGCTCTTGAAGTCGGGCACCGTCCGCGGCATTTTGCGCACGCAGTACTGGATCCCGTAGAGGGAATTTGTTTTTTCCACGCGGTAGTTATAGCCCTTATAAATAATCAGGTAGCTGGGCTCGCCTTCATAGCCTTTTTCAACCGCTTTGAAAAATTCGTCATAATCATCGAAAATAACGGGTTTTAATCCGTAAGCCGTTTTTCCGCTCCAGATAAATGCTTCCTTTTGCGGGGTAATATAAACGTCTGAAAACTCTTCGTCATTAATTAATGTCATTGTGCCGGCTCATTAAAAAATTAAATTAAACTTCCGACGATGAATATAATATTTTTTAGAAAAAATTCTATTTAAATTTATGTTACAATAATTATTGACAATATTTATAAATCAATTATACCTCCCCTGACAATCGCATAACATACAGAATAAACGGTGAAAACAATGCAGGATATGACATCTGGCAAACCTTTGAAGCTGATTATTAAGTTTTCGATTCCTCTTCTGGTCGGCAACATATTTCAACAGCTTTACAGCATTTCCGACATCATCATCGTCGGCCGCCTGATCGGCATCAAAGCCCTTGCCGCGGTAGGGGTCGCCGCGCCGCTGTTTTTTATGCTGGTTTTGGTCAGCATCGGTTTCACCAACGGCCTGACCGTCATCACGGCACAGCGATTCGGTGCCCACGACAACCGCGGTTTGCGCAGATCGGTAACCACCGCCACCGTTCTCAGTTCGGCTTTCACCTTGACTGCCAGCGCCATTATGCTATTTTTTCTGGATTTTCTGTTTAAAATTATGAATGTGCCGGAAGAAATTTATCAGGATGCCAAAAACTTTATGACCATCATCTCCTGCGGCGTGATTATGATTGTGTTTTTCAATCTGCTTTCGGGTTTTATGCGTGCTCTGGGCGACAGCAAAACCCCGCTTTATTTTCTGATTGTAACCACGATCTTAAACATCGCGTTCAACATCCTGTTCATTTACCACTTTCATCTCGGAGTTGCCGGTTCGGCACTCGGCACCGTTTGTGCCATGACCGTTTCAGTCATCTTCTGCCTGATCTACATCGGTAAAAAATGCCCGATTCTCCACCCCCGGAAAGAAGACTGGAAACTGAACTGGGAATTTTGCAAACAACATTTGAAGGTCGCCGTTCCGATGGCCATTCAGTTTTCCATCATCGCCGTCAGCTCCGCCATTACGCAAAGCGTCTGCAACTCTTTCGGACCGGATACGATCGCGGCGTTTACTTCCGCCATGAGGGTGGAACAGCTGGCCACCCAACCGATGGTAACTTTCGGCGTTGCCATGGCCACCTACGTTGCGCAAAATTTCGGCGCCGGCATGATCGGGCGTATCCGCCGCGGCGTGTTTGAATGCTCGATGATATCTCTTGTCTTAAGCATTGTCCTGGCCGCCGCCATGTACCGCTACGGAACCGACGTCATCACGATTTTCGTATCCGACGACCACCACAACGTTATTGACATTGCGCGGACATATCTGCACATCAGCATTCTGTTCTATTTCTTCCTCGGGCAGATTTTCATTTTCAGGAACTCGCTGCAAGGTATGGGCAGAGCCGTCATCCCGATGGTTTCAAGCTTTATCGAATTGCTGCTTCGGGCTTTTGCCGCCGTATATCTGGCCGTCAAATTCGGCTATCTCGGCATTTGCTACGCCAGCCCCATCGCCTGGGTCGGAGGTTCTGCCGTCGTCAGCTTCGGCTATTTCTGGGTTATTCGCCGCATCGGCTGCCACTATCTTTACAAACGGCAGAGAATTACCGCCCGCGGGAGATAAACAAGCCGACAATCATCAGCAACCCGCCGGCAGCAAGCAGAGAAAGACAGATAACCCAAAAACGGTCGTCCGTCAGAACATTGCTGAAAAGACGTTCGATATATTCGTTTTCGCTTTCCAGATTATCTTCCAGATAATGCGGCGTAACCCTGCCGATTCCGTCCGGCGTAATCTCCACCGTAACATAACCGTATTTCCTGACATCGGAACGTATCTTCTGCCCGGAAGACATCAGGGTAACAAAGGGAATTCCCCAAACGGAGCCTTCAAAATACTGATGAATATGCCCTGCCAAAATCAGATTGACATTATGACGTTTCAGAATCTCTCCGAGTTTTTCAACCGACGGCCCGATAAATATCTTCTTCTTCCAAGACGGATTTGAAACCGGCGGCACATGGGTATAAACCACGCAATATTTAAAGTGAGGACGGATTTTTTCCAGAATATCCGCCAGCCATTCCAACTGCGCCTCGTCATACTGCTCTGCCGAAGAATCCAAGGCAACAAACATAACATCACCGTAAGAAAACCAATAGTACAACGGACCGAAAATCATTTTATACAAATATTTGTTATCATGTCCGAAACGGTTGGCAATCTCGTGGTTGCCGGGGATCATATAAAAAGGGAAATTCAGCTTTTCGTCAAGTTCGGAAACAATCCAGCGAAAATGGCTGATATTCCGGTAACGAACCAAATCGCCGAGATAAAGTAAAAAGCGGTTTCCTCCTGCCTGGGCTTCTCTGACAATCTGCTCGATCGGTGCATTTTTCGCCCCCGTATCCGACGCAACCGCAAACGAAAAGCTCTCCGCTTCCGGTTCCATAACCTGCCCGGCCGGCGCTATATATTCATTTTCGGGAGGAAACGAAAAAATCTTTATCGTAAAAGCTCTGATTGCAAGCAAAACCAGCCCGCTGACAAAAAGGTACTTTCCGGCCGCCGCTATCCGCCGCCGCCACAATACATTGTTCATCTACGTTCTCCGCCAAATTAAAGCACTTTTTCTGCAATAGAACCACGGCAATCTCTAATTTATTTAAAATATTTTTAAATTGCAATACAAAAACTCTTGACTTAGAGCAAACTCTAAAATGTACAATTCATATATAAAAAATTCATATACAAAATTTTTTATAACAGAAAATATCAAGGAGTACCGCAATGAAAGAAACTAAAACATTTTATTATCATTTCGACCCGGTCAACGGCTGGCTGATTTTAAATGCCGTCCTCCTCATCGTTATGATATATGCCAGCATCATGTGCCCCTGCCTGGCCTATTGGTGGCAGATGCAGGTTTTGTGGGCCGTCGTCATCTTCTCGATTTTGGCCTGGGGCTGGAAATATGTACTAAAACACCGCCTGGCAATTATCAGCGACAAAGAAATTGCCATCGACAGCTGCCGCCCGCTGGCGTGGAAAGATATTGAAAGAGCGGAAGAAAAAACCGTTCGCTGCGGTCTGAGAAAATATCGTATCATTTCTCTGACCCCCAAAAAAGACATCAAATACAAATATAATTTTCTGCAAAAGCACAACTGCGGCTTCGGAGCCTTCTCTATTCCGCTTTATAATATCGTCGACTTCAAAGACGCCGAAGAGATCAAGAAAATTATTGCCGAAAAAGTGCCTTATGCCGAAAACGACAAGCAATAATTTCAAAAGGAAAACTCCGGTTCCGACCGGAGTTTTCCCATTCCCTTGCAAAAGCGGGAAAAGTAATGATTGCTGCCGCACCGGCAATTTTAAATAGAGTTAACTCAAACACAAATTATTTCATTGACACCGGTTCTTTTTACGCATAATTTGCAAGATCAAAAGGAGAGAAAAATGGGATACTCAATCGGACAAGTTGCCAAAAAAACAGGGCTCACCACCCACACGCTGCGCTACTACGAAAAAGAAGGGCTGCTGCCCTTTGTCAGGAAAAACAGCGCCGGGCTGAGAATTTATTCCGAAAGCGACATCGGCTGGCTGGATATGATCGAATGCCTGAAAGGGGTCGGTATGCCGCTCAAAAGCATCAAACAATACATCGACTGGTACCGCGAGGGCGATTCTACCCTGCAGCAAAGGCTGGATATGTTCAAACAGCAAAAAGAAAATCTGGAAAAACAAATGGCTGTCTTAAGCAAACATATGGCAAAAATCAACTATAAAATCAACCTTTATACGGAAGCCGTCAAATTGGGCAGCTTTGAGCAGGCGCTTGAAAACAAGGAACTGCAAAAAGAAAAAAAGAAACTGTCGCACTTTGCCGCCTGAACGGCATAAATCCCGGCGCCGAGGATTAAACATACGACTTTTTATCTGCCGGAACTAACACTCTGTTAAATTTGCTTTTAAAAGGAACCCCCACGTAAAACGTGGGGTTCTTCATATGCGGGTGTAACCCTAAAGGTACCGGCGAACGCCTTAAGGGCGCATTGCTGCCCGTAAACGGGTCAAAATCCATAGTTAACTGACTTTGCTCCGCATCTTCTTTTAATTAGTTTCGGATATATTCCGTTATCTTTTGAGTATTCTTCCCCGTGGTATCTACATAATACCCTTTACACCAAAATTTCGATATCGAAATTTTGCATTTTCCCATCGTTCGTATATCGCGAGACTGCTTTTACCTTTGAGATATCCCATAATTGAACTTACGGAATACTTTGGGGATATTTCCAACAACATATGAATATGATCCGGACATACCTCTGCTTCAATAATACCTACTCCTTTCCATCGACATAGTTCCCTAAGTATTGCTCCGATTTCCAGACAACGTCCTCCATAAAACGCTTTCCTGCAATATTTCGGTGCGAATACAACATGATATTTACAATTCCACGTCGTATGTGCTATACTATGTGTGTTCATAAAAAACTCCTTTGCTTTTATTAAGACAGTTGCCAGACCGTCTCAATCATAATAGCAAAGGAGTTTTTATGCGCAAAGCTGTAAGCTCTTTGGAACCACGCGCTGAGCCGCGTGGTTTTCTGATTACAAAAAAAGCCTCCGCAAAGGGAGGCTTGGAAACTGGTGCCGACAGAGAGACTCGAACTCCCGACCCACTGATTACAAATCAGTAGCTCTACCAACTGAGCTATGTCGGCAAACATACTTGTCATCTTATATACGCGGGATGTTTTAATGTCAACATAAATCTCTCATCGTGCAAAATCAATTTTTTTTATCACGAACAAAAATCCAATAAAGATATTTTAAAAAACTTTTTTTGTTGCATGTTGATACCGCATAAATATAATAACATTCGTAAAATTGCTTTAATAACGAGGTTTGCCATGTTTTCGAAAAAAATATACCTTATGACGCTGGCCGCATTGCTTACCGGCTGTTCTTATGACAGCCAAGGAGAGCAGCGTTTTTTAAACAATGCCCACAACGTTGCCGAAAACTTTTTTAACATCGGACAAAATTCCGAAGACGCCCAAACGGCACACCGAGCGGCCGAGCGTATTTACAACGCCCGCCCGCTGGAAAAAGACACTACCCCGCAAGCAGACTCTTCGTCATCAAAACCGTCTGCACAATCAACAGATAACGAATAAATTTTCCGGCCAACATAAACAGACCGACCCAAAAAACATCAGCCCGGAACAGTCCTGAAACAAAAGCGATGACATCGCCCGCCACCGGCAAAAAGCAGAAAAAAGCCGGCCACGCTCCTTTTCCCCGGATTGCGGAACGTATTTTTTCCAGTCGTTCGGGAGAAACCTTAAAATAGCGGACGAGCCAATCTGTTTTTCCCAGCCGCCCCAGTCCGTAAGTGCTCATGCCGCCCAGCCAGTTGCCGGCCGTTGCCGCAGCCAGACACCAACCTAAATCATAACCGCCGGCAACCATTGCCGTAAAAAACGGTTCGGAACCAAACGGCAAAATCGTTGCCGCTCCGAAGCTGACCACAAACAAAGCCCAATACCCGGGCACAAAAAACGCTGCTTCCATTTTTTTCCTTTCCTGGCGCTGCCGATATCCGGCAATAACATTTTTTTCTTCCCCTGACAACCACAAACATTTCCCCGCTTTCTTTTTCCGACTTAAAAAAACATTCTTATTCCGCCTCTTTCCACGAATAAATGACGCACCACGTTTTCCGACACTATACTTAAGTTCTACATTAAGTTTAACCACAACATAAAAGGATATGTTATGATATATGGATACATTCGGGTTAGTACCGACAAACAAACGACGGAAAACCAGCGTTTTGAAATCAAAAAATTTGCCGAAAAAAACGGCATTATCATCAACCAATGGTTTGAAGAAACAATTTCCGGCGCTGCCGATTTCCGGCAAAGAAAGCTGGGAAAATTATTAAAAAGGCTGACCAAAAACGACATTTTGATCGCCTCCGAAATTTCCCGTCTGGGACGCAATATGCTGCAGGTTATGACCATTCTGCACTACTGTCTTAACGCCGAAGCTCAAGTCTGGACAATCAAAGACAACTATCGCCTGGGCAGCGACATACAGTCAAAAGTTCTGGCCTTTGCTTTCGGCTTATCCGCCGAAATCGAACGCAACCTGATCTCCCAACGGACCAAAGAAGCGCTCGGCCGTATCAAGTCCGAAGGCCGAAAGCTCGGTCGTCCGATCGGACGCTGCAACCGCAAGCTCAAACTAAGCGGACAGGAAGAACAAATCAGCATCATGCTGGAAAACAAAGTATCAAAGTCTCAGATTGCTCGGGAACTTAAAGTCGACCGGATGACATTGCTGCGTTTTATGAAAAATCAGAAAGGCATTATGTCCCCGGATATAACCATGATGTAAAAATGCCGCGATATGTCCCTCGAACTTCTATCAAACCTCTCAAATTATCCGGTAAAGTGCTTTAACGCTTTGCTACCCGAAAAGTTCTGATACGGGCATTTTACCGAAGCGCTGTCTGTCAGTGCTTCGGTTTTTATTTGTCTGAAATTGAAAAAATCATAAAAAATAACCGTCTTGTTTTCCCCTCCGGTTTATCCGCGGCTTTTTATTTTGAACGGCAGGAAATCAAGCATTTTCAATGTGTTCTTTACGATATCCCAGCATCTTATTCAAGTCCTTCTTCTTTTCTTCCCTGATCAGGCTCAATTTTTCGGCCGCATCTTTACAAATTTTTTCATCACGGGCACATTTTACTATTTTTTCATAGGTAACTACCTGTATATCCAGTTTGATATTTTTGGGCAGACGCGCTTTTTCGCATTCGGCAAGGGCTTTTTGATAAAAGGAAATATCTCGCGTTCTGTCGCCTATTTTATCCAGGGCATAGCAGCGTTCTTCTCCTTTCAAAAATTTCATGGCAATAACCTCGCGGATATTCTGCCACTCGTCCATCCGTCCGAGCATAAGCTGAACGTCGGACACTTTTCTCAATATCGGCAGACGGTCTTCTTTTTCGGCATACCGATAAGCGTTCAGCATATATCTGATTGCTTTGTCTGCCGCCACTGCCTTATCGGAATCCGAAATAACATACCCCACCGTCCGCGCCTGAGCTGCATACAAATTGGCAAGTTCGGAATTGATTTTATACAAATCTCCTCTGTTTTTGGTTTTGGAAAGTGCGTTCTTATAAGCTCTGATAATGTTTTTATTGAGCTTGTTCTTGGGCATCCTGTTCTGACAATATGAGATCAGCTTATAATCGGAACTAAGCAACAGCACTTTATTTAAACATTCAATTTCCTGTGTTCCCGCCTGATTGTCGGACAACGGAGAGGACTGAGCACCCAGCTTGCGGTACATCTTTGAAGCAATAAAATTAAGCTTTCCTTTTTCTTCGTGGGTCAGTTTCAAAGCCGTGCCGTCAAACTCTTCTTTAAGCTGATTGGCTCTATACGACGTAAAATTGGGATAATCATTGGTAGCGTACAAAATTGCTTCATTGACATTTTTAACAAAATTGACAACCGGTTTTAATTCCGGCACGTTTTGCAAGCGTGCTTCCAGATAGTCGGCAATTTTAGCCGGCAGGTTCTGCCCCTCAAGCATGCTCATATAAGCAATTTCTTCCTGATTAAAATAACAAAATTTTTGCAGCAGTTTATAAGCCTCAATCGTATTTTCGTCCAATGAATATTTGATGCAGTTTTCAACCACCAACCCGATCTGCTCGTTATAAACAACCTCGGTAATTGCCGGCATATCTTTTTGTATATCTAACTTTTTGCGCTCGGCAATTTCCGCCAGATACTGCGGACTGTTGCTGATGATATCCTCAATCAGCAAAAGCTTTAGTTTTTCTGCATCAAGCGGCAGCGGTTCCGCAACCCTTACCGTCTGCAATTCTTCGTTTTCTGCCTGTTCGTTCGAGATCTGTTCGGATTGTATGTTTTCGCCTTGTTCTTCGCTCATAACCAGCCTCTTGCCACATTAAAAACATGTTTTATCCTACAATACATCGATGTTTTTGTCAATATTTGTCTTTTGTGGCAATCGCACCTATTATGCAGAGGGCCGGTTATCTCCGTCAAACCAGACAATCGTATCTTCTATCCTATGGCCGTTTGCTCTCACCACTTTAATATGCATGTTTTTATAAGTAAGCTCAATGTTGGTTTTGTTTTCGGGTATACTGCTCATCAACGAGAGCACAAAACCGCCGAACGTATCGCAATCATCATCGGGCAAGCCGATTTTAAGCGCTGCCGCGACCTTGTCGAGAGCCGCGCTTCCACGGATATGCCAGCGGTTTTCACCGATTGGTTCGATGTCCGGTCCCGCCGGCGGAACGCTAAAATCGTCTTCCAAATCACCGACCAGTTCCTTAAGCAGATCTTTCATGGTAACAATACCGTCAACACCGCCGTATTCGTCAACCACAATCGCAAAATGTGTCCGGCTTTTTTTCATATTGCGGAACAAATCGTCAATATGCTGCGTTTCCGGTACAAACTGCGCCGGTTTCACCGCCTCCGACAACACGGTCTGCCGATCGGTGTTTTTATACTTAAAATAATCCTTCATACTCACAACACCGATGATATGATCCGTATTACCGCGAAAAACCGGATATACCGAATGCCGGGTATCAATCATTTTCTTTTCCCAAACGGCAAGGCTTTCATCTGCATCAAGGAAAGCCACTTCCGTACGGTGAGTCATCACTTCTTCCACCAGCTTGTCGTCAAACTCAAACACGTTATGAATAAGGTTTTGCTCAATATCATCAATGGTGCCGCTTTCACTGCCGGCATCTACCATAATTCGGATTTCCTCTTCGGTTACCTTTTCATCTTTGGTTTCCGGCGGAATACCGAGCAACCGCAAAACGCCGTTTGTGGAAACGGTCAGAAACCACACCAACGGCGCAAAAAGTTTGGCCGTCGCCCACAACAGGGCAGACATCGACAAGCCGACTTTCTCGGCATCTTGCATGGCAATCCTTTTAGGAACCAACTCTCCGAAAATAAGGGTTATGTAAGACAAAACCAGCGTAATGCCGAGAACCGCCAGCACATCAAGTTTGGCGGGAGAAATCGTTACTCCCACGGCCATCAGCCAATCAACCACTCGGTCGGAAAAATTGTCGGCGGCAAAAGCGCTGCCCAAGAAACCGGCCAACGTAATCGCCACCTGAATAGTTGCCAGAAAACGCGCCGGAGTTTCTGTCAGCGACAGCAAGCGTCTGGCGCGACGATCTCCGTCTTCGGACATTTTTTTCAATTTGACCACATTGGCCGAGATAACGGCAATTTCCGCACATGCAAACACAGCGTTAAGAAAAATAAGGACAAATTGCAACAACAGTAATTCAAGAACCGTAAAATCAGACATTCAGACTCCTCAATTATCCGCCCGACCTTCCGTTACAGATATCGAGCCGTATTTTTTAAGGCTATCATATTTTTTCGATTTCGCAACCGCTAAATGAAAAACAAAAGAATATCTTTCCGCCAAGAGCAGATCTGTCTTTGCCCTTTAATTTTTACATTCGGCAATTATATATTTTCCTAATTTAACGACAACCGACAAGGAATATCCCATGAAAAAAGCCATATCCGCACTTTTCTTTGCCTCTGTTCCCGCTTTGGCTCATGCCGTTACCGTTGAAATCCCCGCCGGCAACATCCAAAACGGTGGAGATGTCAACAGTGTAGTAACCCAGGTGGTCTACGGACAGGCAAACAATTTTACCGTTTCCGGCACCCAGCAGGTTATGTCCGGCGGCAGCACCCGCAACAGCGATATTTATTCCTACGGTACACAAAATGTGCTATCCGGCGGCACCGTCTACAACACGCTTCTCCGCTCTTTTGCTCTGCAAAACGTAACCGGCATAAGCATCGGCACCACGATCGAAACTCGGGCAAATTCCAACATCCGCTCCGGCGGCAAAAGTGAAAATACGGTTATCAACGGCGGCACCTTAACGGTTTCAGCCGGTGCAACTTCATCCGGCACAATCTTAAACACCGGCCGGCAATACGTTTCCGGCACAGACTTTAATGCAACCGTCAACGGCGGCACTCAGGAAATAAGAAACGGCGGGACCGCCTCCGGTGCCAAAATCACCAACGGTGTTCAACAGGTCGATTCGGGAGGAACGGCCGTCAGCAGTACCGTCTCCGGCGATGGTTACTTACGCATATACGGCAGCATTGAAAATGCCCGCGCGGAATATGACGGCAGCATCATCATACTCGGCGGCGGCGATGCTGTCGGCACGGTTATTGACGGCGGCAGCATGGATGTCAATGAAAACGCCTATTCTTCGCAAACGCTGCTTTCTGCCGGAAGCCAACATGTTTACGGTGTCGATTCCCAAAGTCGCGTTACCGGCGGCAGGCAAATCGTCCACGACGGCGCCTGGGTACTGGATACAATCATCACGGAAAACGGTGAACAATTGATTTACGACGGCGGCAGCATCCGCGGTATTCAGATTACAAACGGCGGCACTCAAACCGTCCGTGCCGGCGGATCTGCCGTCGATACCAAGATAGAGGGGGCCGGTTCCCGCCAAAATCTGAGCGGCACGGCAGAAAACACTCAGATTTTAAACAGCGGACTCCAAATTGTCAAAAACGGCGGCATTGCCTCCGGCAGCGGCATTTGGAACGGCGGGGTGC
Source organism: uncultured Alphaproteobacteria bacterium (assembly GCA_944390375.1). Classification (GTDB taxonomy): domain Bacteria; phylum Pseudomonadota; class Alphaproteobacteria; order RF32; family CAG-239; genus JAFUYI01. The sequence continues at coordinate 32,905 of CALXPZ010000006.1, forward strand.
AACAGATACAGGCCGGTGGCCGTTCCGAAAATGCCATCGTAACCTTTAACGGCCTGCAATATATCGAAAACGGCGGTACGGCCCTGAACACCACCGTCTTATCCCGCGGCATCCAGCAGATTACAAACGGCGGAACTGCCGAAAATACGGAAATTTTCGATTACGGCCTGCAAACCGTGGAAAACAAAGCTTTAGCACTCAACACCTCCGTTATCGGAAAAGGAATACTGCAAATTCTCAGCGGAGGCACGGCAGAAAACACCTCTGTTGAAAACGGCGGCAGTTTGATCTTAAACACCGGCGGCAGCTTAAACGGCAACACGCACATTACCGACGGCACATTAAATATTTTCGGCAGCAATGAAATCCCTTCCCTCACACTTGACAACGGTATGGTCAACGTCGCCTACACCGGCGGTTTTAGCCGCCTTTATGTTAAAGAGCTGAATGGCAACGGTCTCTTTTATGTCAACAGCAACCTTACGGAAGGACTGTCCGATCACATCGTCGTAGATGCCAGCAACGGCAATTTCGGCCTTGCCGTTCACGACTACAGCAGCAACGGCAATTTGCCGGAAAGTTTTACGCTTGTTGACGATACTGAAAACGACGACGATTCTTTTTATTTGATCGGCGGAGCCGTCGACGTCGGCGCCTTCCACTACAACCTCGAACAACAAAACGGAGACTGGGTATTGGTGCGCACCCAACAATTAAACGATACTTCCATGATCGCCAAAAACACCTATGCTTCCCTGACCTCTCTTTTTTATACCCATCTCAATCCGCTTTACAGTCATTTACGGATTGCGCGGCAAAACCCGGACATCGGCAACGGCCTGTGGGTCAAAGGGCTGGGACGGCGGATAAAATTTCATTTTAAAGACGACAGCAAAAGCCAACTTGACGCCTATGGAGCAGAAATCGGATATGGCCAAAACATTTGGCAGAACAACGGTCGTTTTCTCAATCTCGGCATTTACGGAGGCTATACCGATACCCGGCAAAAATACGATCTTGCCGGCAAAGGCCGCGGCGACACCTACAGCCTCGGACTTTACGCCTCTTACAACACCGTTAACGGCTGGTTTACCGATCTTGTCGGCAGCTATTTCCGGCATGACCAGAAAATCACCAGCTACAAACCGGACGGCGCCGCCGTTCTGAGCAAATACGACACCGACAGTTGGCAGACATCGCTGACCGTCGGCCGTCGTTTTCAACTCTCCGGCGCCTGGTATGTCGAACCCTCCGTCGCATTGGACTATATGTCGGTTAACGGGGTCAGCTACCGTACCAATTTCAACACGTTGATTGACGCCTCCGACGCCGATTACCTGAGCGGCAGCATAGGTATTGCCGCCGGACGGCTGTTTACGCTGGACAACGGCGCCAAAGTCGAACCTTACGGACGCTTCCGGCTGATTTACGACTGGGACGGCAAGGCCGTCGTCAAAGTAGCGGACTACACGTTTAACGAAAACGTATCATCACTGCATTACGAATTCGGACTTGGCTTCAACACCGCCTTGCAAAACGGCTGGTCTGCTTATGCCGAAATCGCCGCCCGTCTTGGCAGCAAAGTAGACTTTCCCTGGGAAGCCAACTTCGGATTGCAATTTGAGTTTTAATAAAAAACATTTCTTTACCGGCCGAATAACCCAAACCGGGCCGGCCGCAAACGGCAAGACCCGGTTTCAACATCATCAACGGATTATTTTTGCTTTGAAATCGACATCATCAGCTTAATCCGGTTAATCTGGTTGGTTTCGCTTGCGCCCGGATCATAATCCACCGCCATGATGTTGGCTTTCGGAAAACGCTTTTTGATCTCCTTGATAAAGCCCTTCCCGGTAATATGGTTCGGCAGACAGCCGAACGGTTGCATGCACAAAACATTATTGACGCCGGATTCGAGCAGTTCAATGATTTCCGCCGTCAGCAGCCAGCCTTCCCCGGTCTGGTGTCCGAGCGAAAGCAACCCGCGGGTTTTCTTGCGCAGGTTCTTAAAGAACAGCGGCGGCTCAAAACGTTTTGAGCAGGCAAAACCCAGCCTCATGGCACCGCGGCACAGTTCAAGGAAAGCAATGCTGATAATGCTGACGGCATAATCTTTCCATGCCCCTTGCAGATATTTATAATTAAATATGTGGTCATAAAAACCGTAAAGCATAAAGTCCATCAGATCGGGTACGACCGCCTCGCCGCCTTCCTGCTCAATCACCCTTGCCGCCTGGTTGTTGGCATCAGGATGATATTTCAGCAGAATTTCGCCGACCAGTCCTACCCGCGGCTTGCGCTCAACGTCTTTTAACGGCAGCCTGTCAAACTCTCTGATCATGCGGAACATATTGATATTAAAGGTAATCATGTTTCCGCTTTTAAGGTTTTCTTTAATAATTTTAACCCATTTTACCAACAGTCGCTGAGTGCTGCCCTTTTTCTTTTCATACGGAGAAACTCTGTTTACCATCCGCATCAGGGCATCGCCGTAACACCCGGCCATAATCGAACGCAGCAACACTTTGCGTCCCGGCGCAAAACCGGATCCGTGCACGCTGCCGCTGACGTTCATCGTAATAACCGGCACATGTTGCAGATTGCATTGCGCCAGCGCCCGTCGCAGCAAACCGGCATAATTCGATGCCCGGCAGCCGCCGCTGGTCTGGGAAATCAGCAGCGCGATCTTGTCTGTATCATAATTGCCGTCTTTAATCGCCTGCAACAGCTGCCCGATAACCACAATCGCCGGGAAACAGGCATCGTTGTTGACGTGTTTCAGCCCCAGCTCAATCGCCGCTTTGCTGACTTTCGGCAGCTGCTTGACCTTATAGCCCTCGCTGGCAAAAACCGTTTCCAAAAACTGGAAATGGATCGGCGACAGCTGCGGAATCAAAATCGTATGCGTCTTTTTCATTTCTTTCGTAAAGACGGGTGGCTGCTGGGGATGCTGGGTATGTGTTTCTTTCTTGCGCTGCTGCATATCCTTCAGCGCCGCCAGCAAAGACCGGATACGGATTTTTGCCGGCCCCAGATTGTCGCCTTCGTCAATTTTGATCTGTGCATAAAGTCTTTCTTTGGAAGTTACGATTTCTTCCAACTGGTCGGAAGTAATCGCATCAACGCCGCAGCCGAAAGAAACCAGCTGGAGAATGGCCAGATTATCGGTATCCGCGGTAAAGGTTCCCGCCCGGTACAAACGGGAGTGATACGTCCATTGGTCGCGCACCCGCAGAGCCTCCGGATTGGGACGCAGATGAGCAACCGAATCCTCGGTCAGAACCGACAGCCCGCAGGAATTGATAAGTTCGGGGATACCGTGGTTGATCGCCGGATCGATATGATACGGGTGGCCGGCCAGCACAATCCCGAATTCCCCATTTTTATTAAGTTTCTCGACCGCTTCCGTCCCGGCGTTGCGGATATCTTTTTTGAATTTTCTTAATTCCACAAAAGCTCTCTTAACCGCCATCCGCAGTTGTATGCCCGAAAATCCGGCAAACAGCGGCACCGCTTTCAGACGCTTGGCCAGCATCTTCTGATCCAGCGGCAAAAAAGGCGTAAAGAACGGGATGCCGCTGGCGGCAACTTCCGAAATATTTTTCGCCAGCACTTCCGGATAACCGGTTACCACCGGACAATTGTAGCAGTCAACCTGAGATGCAAACTCCTTCTGCTCTCTCGGAATGCAGGGAAAGAAAATATAATCCACATTTTTGTGCAGCAGATCCATAATATGCCCGTGCGCCATTTTGGCCGGATAACAAACCGTCTGCGACGGAATGGAGGCATATCCGCTGAAAAAGACCTTTTTGGAAGAAGGAGAAGACAGCTCAACCCGAAAACCGAGATGGGTCAGAAGCGTAAACCACAGCGGATAATCTTCGTACATATTCAAAACCCGCGGAATACCGACCGTTCCGTGCACGGCTTTTTCTTTCGGCAGCGGTTGATAATATTCAAACAGTCTTTTATATTTATACTCGCAAAGATTGATCTTGTCGTTTTTGGCCAGCCCGGCGCCTTTTTCGCATTTGTTGCCGGAAATAAATTTGTTCTTACCGCCAAAGTTGGTAATCGTCAGCATACAATGGTTGGTGCAGCCCTGGCAGCGCGTATTAGTGGTTTTGATCTCCAGCTTTTTGATCTCGTCAAGATTGATCAGCTTGGTTTCAACACCGTCTTCCGGCCCTCGTTTTTTGGCCAGCAGCGCCGCGCCGAAAGCGCCCATCAGCCCCGACAGCCCCGGCCGGATAACCGGTTTTCCGACCTGGATTTCCAGCGCCCGCAACAACGCGTCGTTCAAAAACGAACCGCCTTGCGCAACGATACAGTTGCCGAGTTCGGAAACATCGCTGATTTTAATAACCTTATAACAGGCGTTTTTAATGACCGAATAAGAAAGTCCGGCCGCAATATCCCCGACGGAAACACCCTCTTTTTGCGCCTGTTTGACTTTGGAATTCATAAAAACGGTGCAACGCGTTCCCAAATCAACCGGATGCCGTGCCTTAACCGCCGCCTCGACAAACGAGGGCATGTCCATGTTCAAGGATCTGGCAAAATTTTCAATAAAAGAACCGCAGCCGGAAGAACAGGCCTCGTTTAAGCCGATTTGCTCGATAACCCCGTTTTTCAGTTTCATGCATTTTATGTCCTGCCCGCCGATATCAAGGACAAAGCTTGCATTGGGCGCAAAGAAAGTCGAAGCCTGACAGTGAGCCACCGTTTCCACTTCGTCAATATCAAGTTTCAAACCGGCTTTCAAAAGGGCACTGCCGTAACCGGTTGCCGCTGCCGCCTTTATTTTCAGCCCCGGTTTTTTACGGGTATAAATTTCCGTTAAAATATCAAGCGCCAAATGGAACGGATCACCGTTATTGGAACCGTAATAGGAATACAACAGCCGGTTTTTATCATCAATCAACACCGCCTTGATAGTCGTCGATCCGCTGTCAATGCCGAACCAAGCATCGCCTTCATACTCTTCCAGCGGAAAAGTCTTAACATCCGTCCGACGGTGGCGGGCATCAAACTCTTCTTTTTCTTTTTCATTGGCAAACAGCGGGGGAAGCTGCTGTATATCATTTTCTTCACCCAGCTTTTCAAGCTGCTCGAGCACTTCGTCCAACCGGTGCGTTTCGCCGGAAACGGTCAGCGCATGGAGAGCCGCGCCGATAGCCACGAAAAGTTCTGCCTTCTCCGGCAAAACCGCGTTTTTGTCGTCTAATTTCAAAGTTTCCTTAAAACATTTGCGCAAAGATTTGATAAAAGCCAGCGGACCGCCCAAAAAAACAACCTTGCCGGTAATTTCTCTGCCTCGTGCCAGACCGCCGATAAACTGGTTGACCACCGCCTGCATGACCGACATGGCGATATCGCTTTTGGCGCAACCTTCGTTGATCAGCGGAACAATATCTGTTTTGGCAAACACGCCGCAGCGAGAAGCGATCGGATAAATATTCTTATATTGCAGTGCCAACTTATCCATTTTGTCGACGTCCATATTCAGGAAGGAAGCCATCTGGTCAATAAAGGCTCCGGTTCCGCCGGCGCAGGTTTCGTTCATCCGAAGATCGGTTCCGCTGGTTAAAAACGTCAATTTGGCATCTTCCCCGCCCAGTTCGATAATCACGTCGGCATCGGGGATCAGTTTCTTAATGCTCAGGCTTGAGGCAATCACTTCCTGCACAAACGGAAGATTCAACCGGCTGCACAAAGACAACGCCCCCGAACCGGTCAGGCTCAATTTAAAAAGCCTGCCCTCAAAACGACGAGCAACATCGCCGAGAATAGAAATAATCGTTTTCCTTACTTCTGACATATGCCGTTGATATGTAGAAAACAAAATCTGCTCATTTTCATCCATAACGACGACTTTTACCGTGGTAGACCCCACATCAATGCCGACATACAACAGTTTTTCAGTCTCAGTTTCCATTTCTGCTTCTCATAAACGTTCAAAAGTTCCCAGTATGGTACTGTTCGGTACCATCAAAAGTCAAGACAATTTTCTGATCCGACCACAAAAAAAGCCACAACATTTTATTCATTTTTTCCTTTTGTCTGCACCCCGTTTAAAAAGATTTCAACGGCATCTTCAATCAGTTGGCGGCGTTCGTGTTCGGACGGGGTCGGTTGTTGTTTCAGCAGCACCTGCCAATATATTTTATCGTGCAGCATTCCGAAAAAAATACCGGCGGCAGCTTTACAGTCCCGACAGTGGATTTCTCCTTTTTCCTTATACTGTTCAAGCAGACCGGCCAGACATTGCACGGTAATTTCCGGCCCGGCGCCGAAATAGCTTTGCGCCAGCTCCGGAAAATGCAGTTCCTCCGCCAAAACAAGCCGGGACAGATTGAGCACGTCTTCATCAAACAAAATTGAAAGCAACTTATCCGAAAAAATAAAAAGATTGTCGCGCAGGCTGTTTTCTTTATCAAATTTTTGCTGCAAAGAAGTCAGGAGATTATTGAGAATATCTTTGACCAAAAACAAAAACAGACCTTCTTTGCTGCCATATTGAGTATAAATATTCCGACGCGATCCACCGGCGGCATTGATAATGTCATCAAGGCTTGTAGATTTGAAACCTTTGCTGAAAAATATCTCCGTTGCCGACTTCAGCAGCATTTTCTGCCGCTGCTCGGCGTTCAGCCTGTTTTTTCCGCTTAGGGAATTTTTTGTCATCAATCGCCGCTCTGCTTCAAACATTATAACTATTGGCGCCTTTATACCACCTGGCCGGCAAAAAATCAACCGGCTTGTCTATTCTCCGCCGCATACATATGACCGGCCTCAAATTACACCGGCCGCCCGGATATCCGCCGCAAATCGCTGACATTTTCCTATATACAACCATTATCTGTGATTTATAATACAATCATTTAATTACAGAAACTCATTCACAATCGATATCCGGAATATTTAACCGACATTCGTTTTCCCCTTTTCACCATCGACAACAAATAAAGATAATTTAAATTATTACCATCAATTTAAACTTTACCTAAATCAAGACTCATTAAAATGATATTTCAGATGGATTTTCTCAGAACTATATGTTGCAAAATATGTGCAAACAATATATAGAATTAAGAAACCGAAGATAAGAAAGAAGCTGTTATGCCAAAAATCCTGACACGAACAAAAAAGGTTATTATCTTAATTTTGTTGCTTACAGTTTTACCTCAGATGTTTGTTGACGGGTTTTTGGCATACTTGTATCACTTTTCCGATCCCCAAACACTTCAATTACTTGAACAAACACATGATGTTTATTACAAAATATGCATAAACACGGCATATTTCAGTTTAATTTTAACTTATATTGCAGCCCATTTTATTATAAAATCCCAAAAACTAAAATTGTGGCACAAAGTTTTCATTATCCCGCTGATATACATAATCTTATTTCAAATTTTGATTTTTGTTACCATTTTTATTTTTTAAGATATTTCCCTAAACCAAAACATACCAAACTGCCGTAAAATCATCGGCTTCCTTTACACAACCATTATCTGTAATTATTTATACAATCATTTAATTACGGAAACTCATTCACAATCGATATCCGGAATATTTAACCGACATTCGTTTTGCCTTCTGAATCAAATCAAAATGGCAAATCTTGCGAACTTAAGGAAACACAAAGCTTTGATGGTAATTTTGACACTTCAAAAAACGCCCTCTGCGAACCGCAAAGACACAAAAAAGGCTTGCGATCAAAAATCGCAAGCCTTTTCAAATTGGCTGCCCCACATGGATTCGAACCACGATTAACGCAGTCAGAGTGCGCTGTCCTGCCGTTAGACGATGGGGCAATCGTTCAAAACTGGAGTAGTTCTATTTCATTTTCGGATGAATGTCAATATGATTTTTCATAATATCTGAAAATTTATTTCTTTTTATATTTTATTGAACATTCCCGGCGGATACACCTTCCCCGTTCATTAAACATCATACCTTTTTTCACCTTTTCCGAAAGAAAACGCCCCGGCTTTTTTCCCGGCCTCAAACACAAAATTAAAGGGGCGAAAGCGCCCCTTTAACCTACTTTTTATCTTCCAGATCCACCTTAATATGCAGTTCTTTCAACTGCTCGTCGGTTACATAGTTCGGCGCCTGCATCAACAGATCCTGCGCTTTTCCGTTTAAGGGGAACAAAATAACGTCGCGGATGATCGGTTCGTCCAAAAGCAGCATTACCAGCCGATCCATACCGAAAGCGGAACCGGCGTGCGGCGGCGCTCCGAACTTGAAAGCGCTGATCATACCGCCGAATTTGTTGTCAACCACGCTGTTATCATAACCGGCAATTTCAAACGCCTTGTACATAATTTCCGGCTCATGGTTGCGCACCGCGCCCGACAAAAGTTCTACACCGTTGCAGACAAAGTCATACTGATAGGCCAGAATTTCAAGCGGATTTTTATTAAGCAGCGCCTCCATGCCGCCCTGAGGCATCGAGAACGGATTATGCGAAAATTCAACCGCACCGGTTTCCTCATTTTCCTCATAAAACGGAAAATCGACAATCCAGCACATCTTAAAGCTGTTCTCGTCGACAAGCCCCAGTTCTTCACCGACCTTATTGCGCAGCCGGCCGCTGAATTTGTCAAATTTCATGCCCTTGCCGACCATAAACAACACGGCGTCGCCATCTTTGGCGGCAAAGCGCGTTTTCAGTTCATTTATCTTTTCTTCGCTGAAGAAACGGGCAATTCCCTTGGCTCCGCCCGCGGCAAAAGAAACATAAGCAATGCCGCCCATACCTTCTTCTTTGGCAAAAGCGTCCAGCTTGTCAAAGAAAGAACGCGGCTTGTCAGCAATCCCTGCAACCGTCATCGCCTTAACGGTTTTGCCTTCTTTGACCAGATTGTCATAAACCCCGAAACCGCTCTCGCCGAAGAACGAAGTCGCCTCCTGCAAAACCAGCGGATTGCGCAGATCCGGCTTATCGGAACCGTATTTCATCATCGCCTCGCGGAACGGAATACGCACAAAAGGCGCCTGATCCACTTTTTTACCGTTGGCAAATTCGTTAAAAATACCGCCCAGCGTATGCTCGATTACCGCAAAAACATCATCCTGAGTGGCAAAGCTCATTTCCATATCCATCTGGTAAAATTCGCCCGGCGAACGGTCGGCACGCGGGTCTTCATCGCGAAAACAGGGCGCGATCTGGAAATACTTGTCAAAGCCCGATACCATCAGCAGCTGCTTAAACTGCTGCGGCGCCTGCGGCAGGGCATAGAAGCGCCCCGGATTAAGCCGCGACGGAACCAGAAAGTCGCGTGCGCCTTCCGGCGACGAAGCCGTCAAAATCGGTGTCTGATATTCGGTAAAGCCCTGCTCGCGCATCAACTCGCGGGTACGCCAGATCACCGCCGAACGCAGAAGAATGTTCTTATGAATGCGGTCTTTGCGCAAATCAAGAAACCGGTATTTCAGACGGATTTCTTCCGGTGCGTCGTCTTCCGTTGCCACCTGGAACGGCAGCACGTCGGCTGCGGAATAAAGCGTCAGCGCGTCAACTTTGATTTCAATCTCTCCGGTCGGCAGATTGTGGTTGATATTTTCGCGGACAACCGCTTCTCCCTCAACCCCAATCACCGATTCAACACGAATGCCCTGCATTTGTTCAAAAAGCGGCGACGCACTGTTAAACACGCATTGGGTAATGCCGTAATGATCGCGCAGATCGACAAAGCACAAATTGCCGAGATTGCGTTTACGGTGTACCCAACCGGCCAGTTTCACTCTTTTGCCGGCATCTTCTGCGCGCAGCTGCCCGCAGGTAAAATTACGATATTCGTTCATCTGAAAAACCTCAATATTTCTTAAGACCTGCGGCTATATTAGGACAAAAAGAAACAAAATCAATAAAAAAACAAAAATATTTATACTCTGTTAAACAACAGCCGCTATGCTTATAAAAAACTAAACGGAACCAAACTCATGCAGATTATCGACAACACCGCCGATCTCCGGCAGTTATGCCAACGGCTGGCAAAACACTCTTTCATTACCGTAGACCTGGAATTTATCCGCGAAAAGACATATTTTCCGCTACTTTGCCTCATTCAGATTGCCTCCGAGGAAGAAACCGCCATCATCGACCCTCTGGCCGAAGGAATGGAACTTGCGCCTTTTTTTGAGCTGATGCAGGCGCCGCAGACGGTCAAAGTTTTCCATTCCTGCCGGCAGGACGTGGAAATTATTTACGAGCTTTCGGGCATCATTCCGGCTCCCCTGTTTGATACCCAGGTGGCCGCCATGGTCTGCGGATTTGGCGAAAGCATCAGTTACGAGCGCCTGGTCAAAGCCGTGCTCGACATCGAACTGGACAAGACCGACCGGCTATCCAACTGGCAGCTGCGGCCGCTTGACGAACATCAGCTGCAATATGCCGCCGGCGACGTTACCCATCTGTTAAAAATTTACCGCTACCTAACCGGCGAGATGGAACAAAAAGGACGCACTCATTGGATTGACGAAGAAATGGCCGTCCTCGGCCGGGAAACGACCTACCTCATTCCGCCCGAAGAGGCCTGGCTGAAAATCCGCCACCGTTCGCACAACGCCAAAGTGCTCTCGGCTCTGAAAGCGCTCGCCGCCTGGCGGGAAACCCGCGCCCGCAACAAAAACGTGCCCCGGCAGAGCATTATCAAAGACGACTTTCTGATTATGATTGCCACCGCCTGCCCCAAAAGCAAAGAAGAGCTCTTGCAGATTCGCGGAATGCGCAAAGATATGGCCTCCGGCCGGCTGGCGGACGAAATACTGGACGCTCTGGCGCAAATGGAAGTGGACCCCAAAATCGTTCAAAAACTGCGTAACGAAAATATCAATGCCGTACCCGCGCTTTACGAGCTGCTGAAAATGCTCTTGAAAATCGTTTCCCAGCGCGAAGGCGTCGTTGCCCGGCTGATTGCCTCCGATACCGATCTGCAAAAACTGGCGGCGGGAAAAGACAAGGACACCCCCGTGCTTGCCGGCTGGCGCCGCAGTGTTTTCGGGAACAAAGCCTTAAAGCTCCGCAACGGCGAACTCACCGTCCGCTACAACCCGGATAAAAAAGACATAGATTTTGTCGGTCTTTAGTCGTGAGCCGCCCGGCGGATTCGGTCGTTGATGGCCAATCCGAGGCCGCTTTCGGGGATCGGCGCCATGGCAAGCGTCCGCCCGCCGGCCAAAGCATCGGCCTGCCGCAAAAAAGAAAACAGATTGGCCGCCGCCTCACGCAAATCGCCTTTCGGACTGAGGTTAAGCTCACCGTCCCTGTCGCCGAAACCGATATAAAGTTCGTTTGCCGCCGGGGTTTCGGCATTGATCCGTAGTTTGTGCCCCGGAGCATAATGACGCAAAAGCTGTCCCGGCGCGCTTGGCCGGTCCGGTTCACCATGGGAAAGCAGCACCTTTTCATTTAAAAAATCTTCAATATCTTCCAACGTCGTTCCGCCTGCACGGAGCATCACCGCCTCTTTTCCGGTAACGTCAAGGATGGTCGATTCAACCCCGACTTTGCAGGCGCCGCCGTCCAAAATCATATCCACATTTTCGCCCAGACCGTCATAAACATGTTGCGCCGTCGTCGGGCTGACCGATTTAAACAAATTGGCAGAAGGCGCCACGATCGGCACCCCGCTTTGCCGGATAAGCGCGGCCGCCACCGGATGGGCGGGCATTCTGACGGTTGCCGTCGGCAATCCCGAGCAGGCCAGATCAACCCCTGCATACTGCCCTTTTCTTTTTAAAACCAAAGTCAGGGGCCCCGGCCAAAAACGACGCGCCAGCGCCAGCGAACGCTCGTCGGTTTCCACATATTCCGGCAGTGCGTCAAAATCGGCGATATGAGAAATCAGCGGATCAAAAGCCGGCCGCTTTTTGACCTCAAAAATTTTTGCCACCGCTCTCGCGTCAAACACGTTGGCTCCCAGTCCGTAAACCGTTTCTGTCGGCATGGCCACCAGCCCGCCGATCTTGATAACGGCCGCCGCCCGGGCGATATTTTCTTCCGTTGCTTGATAAATGTTGTTCATAAATCTTTCCCGTAAAATAAAATGCCGCGCTTTCATCGTCCGCCTTTGCCGCCGCGATGCACGAATTTATCCGGCGTTTTTTCTCTTTTGTTGGCCGGCACCAGCGGCATATACTTATTTGCCAGCAGTTCCACTTTATTAACCAGTATAATATTTTCCACCGAAGGGCGAATAACTCCGAAACGGCGTTCCGGAGCAGAAAAGTCATGTTGAATACAGGTTTCAAAATTCAAAATACAGGCGGCGTGCTCCGGTACCATTATTTTTTCGAAATAAAGCATATCATCGCAGACCTTTGCCTGTTCAAGCTTATGCAGAAAACGATGAAAACGCTTTTCGATCAGGCAGAGTTTGTTAAAACTGTTTACCTCGCTCAGACTGGACACGTTGTTCGGCGAATAGACGGGGATGGTATGATGGCGGTCAAATTCCGGCCCTTCGATTCGTTTGCCGCTTTCGTCAAAAACAACCACATCCCAGGCCTCGCCCGTTTTACGCATTTTTTCCACCAAAGCGTCAGTATATCTCGGATCTACGCCCCCTTCCGTCAGCATTTGCCGAAACTCGTTTTCCCGGGCGGTGATAAACGTCTTGATAAACGATTTTCGCTCGCGGTAGCGGGCAAACTCCTCTCCGCAGTTGTTGCGCACAAAATCCCTGAAATCGTTAACCTGCATGGCCTTGATCAAAGCCGGCGGCAGTTGCAGTTCTGCCAGCTTTTCAATCACGACGCTTTCCACCGAACGATAAGTCGGAAACTCTCGCATTTCGCTCCACGCCTTGCACTTCTCCAGCGCCTGTTCGTAGACCGACGCGGGATAGCTTTCATTGCCGGCGTTTTTCAGGGCATAGCGGTAATGAAAAGAAAGAAAATTCTTGTCCACGGCATAAATATCGCCGTTGCAATCGTCGCGGATCAGCATTTTATATTCCGGTGCAATCGGCCGTTCCGGCGTAATCACGCAGGAATAATTGTTATTGTAAAGATAAAGACGCAACATGTCCCGCAGTTGTTTTTTGGGCTCGCTTTCGGGCAACAATGAAAAAACTTTCATTGCCTGATTTAACACACCTTCGGAAAAAGCCAGATATTTCAGCCTTTCCACCATTTCCCGGCGGGCTTTTTTAGACACTTGCGCGGCTCCTTTTGTTTAATTTTGTCATATTGTAATCCGTTTTTTTATAAAAGTCTAACAATATTAGGAGTTTTTTTATCATTTTCACCCCTATATTATAAAAAACATACGGCTCCGGCGACAGATTCTGCCGGGAGCAAAACATTTGCCACAGGAGGAAACAGATGAGCGAACTTACTTTTTCGATTCAAAACAAAAGCTCGGCCGATACCAAAGTGATATTGGCATCGGGTAGCGCTTTTAACGCCGGAAAATTCATCAACACCGACGAAACGACGGCTCTCAAAAACGCCGTCCGCAAACAAAAATTTGACGGCAAAGCCGGCTCTTTTGCCGAGATAAACAACGGCAAAACGCGGATTATCCTTGCCGGCACCGGAAGCAAGCCTTCCGCTCTTGATCTGCAAATACTCGGCGGAAAGCTTTATAAAAAAATTTCTGCCGCGGAAAACGCCGCCATCTACCTGCCGGCCGACAAAAAGAACTCCCTCTCCGCTGACGAAACGGCCGCGGCTCTTGCCCTCGGCATGGAACTCGGCGGCTATCGGTTTGACAAATACTTCACCAAAAAACCGGCCGACAGCTTTCCCAAACTGGAAAAGGTAGATTTTGTTTCCGAAACCCGTGCCGACGGCAGTCTGCTGGCCGACGCCGGAGCTCTGGCCAACGCCGTCCGTTATGCCCGTGATCTCTGCAACGAACCGGCCAACAATTTAACGCCGGAGATTTATGCCGCCGATATCGAACGTCTGGATTATCTCGGGATTGACGTTACCGTTCTCAACGAAGACAAAATCCACGACCTCGGTATGGATATGCTGCTCTCGGTTGCCAAAGGCTCGGTCAATGCGCCGCGGGTTGCCGTGCTGCAATGGAAAGGCCGCAAAGACCAAAAAGAGTTTGACATCGGGCTGGTCGGCAAAGGCGTAACTTTCGATTCCGGCGGCATTTCCTTAAAACCGGCAGCCAACATGGGGGATATGAAAGGCGATATGACCGGTTCCGCCGTTGTGGTTGCCGCCATTAAAGCCGCCGCCCTGCAAAAACTGCCGGTTAATGTTGTCGGCGTTGTCGGACTGGTTGAAAATATGCCTTCCGGCTCGGCCACCCGCCCCGGCGATATTGTCCGCTCCATGTCCGGGCAAACGGTGGAAGTTGTCAATACCGATGCCGAAGGCCGCCTGGTTTTAGGCGACTGCCTGTGGTACATTCAGGAAAAATTCGGCGTTAAAACAATCGTTGACATTGCCACCCTGACCGGTTCGACCATGATGACTTTCGGTTTTGAATATGCCGGCCTGTTTGCCAACGACGACAAACTGGCGGCGCGTCTCATTGAATGCGGCGAGATAACCGGCGAAAAGCTGTGGCGTTTGCCGGTCAATGCCGACTATGACAAACTGATTGATTCCGATGTGGCCGACATCAAAAACACCGGGCCGCGCCTGGCCGGCGGTATCACCGCCGCCTGCTTCCTGCAGCGTTTTATTAAAAACGGCGTTAAATGGGCGCACCTGGATATTGCCGGCGTCGACAAAGATGACAAAGGCCACCCGCTGACCCCGAAAGGCGCCACTGCCTTCGGCGTCCGCGTTCTTGATACGCTGTTAAAAAAGCTGGCCTGACCGCAATAAACATTCCTGTTAAACGGGAAAGAGCCGAATATTAACGCAAAAATGCGGAAGGTAAAAACCTTCCGCATTTTTTAACATTACACAAAACCGTTTATCACATCCGGCTTTGATAATCAACGACAGCTTTCAGGAACTGATCTTCCGCCATATAGCGTCCTTTGGTCAAAAGCATCGGCGAAACCAAACCTTCGGCAATCAGTTTATACCCCGTATTCAGAGTATTTTCCTGCTGCTGATCATCCCATGCCTTGCCGCTTGCGCCTTCGTCATAAGCGTCAATCATCAGCGCACGGACAATCTTAAGAACAGCAGCGACGGTCTCATTTGTACCGCACAGTTCACTGACCACATTCGGATACGAATAAGCCAAAAACAGCGGAGCCAAAGCTTTGTACTCTTCCGGATAAGTCCCGAGGTTTGGCAAAGCAAAGCGGCTCTTTCCATGTTCGCGGAAAAGATGAGCCACACCGTTGGCAAGCGTCAAATCCGCCAGCTGCCCATCATAACCGATTCGGTCATAACTGAAAATCCGCAAATTTTCGGTTATCCGCCGGCCGATATTTTGATCATCCACCTTTCCGCTCAGGGCAAATAACCCCTGCGCTGCCGAGACAAAGGCTTTCGGCTCAATGTCGGCAATGCGCACCCAGACGTTTTCAACCTCTTGCAGCCCGAAAGAAAGCTCCGTTGCCACCCGCATCTGATAGAGAGGATAAGTAACGCAGATCAAGTTGACGTCTTCATCAATATGATAATGCGCCAGCGTTTCCTTGATCAGAGCAATGTTTTCGGCCGTTGAGGTATCCTTCGGCGTCATCAGCAGTTTGCCGAGCAGTCCTTTGGGAACACCAAGCAACAGCATCTGACGGAGATACATTCTGTATTCCGAGTTTTTACGAATCTTATATGCCGGGTTAAACTCCGTCATATTTTGATTGTCTTCCAACCCGAGAAACATAATCCCGTCAGGCAGCGCTTTGTGCATACGGATATAGCAGTACAATGCCTCCGCCGCTTTGGTTGCACTTTCGGGAGCGCCGGAAAAAACCACCAGAATATCCTTACGTCCGCCTTCCTGTCTGGGAATATGGCGATAGTCATAAGAAACGACGTTTTTGTTTCCGTATCGCAACACTTCGCCTGTATCACCGCGACCAAACCTTTCGGCCGATGCAATAATCTGCAGTTCTTCTTCCCGCAAACGATAACGGGGAACAGCATACAAAGAAATAGTCTGACGACAAAATTCTTTCTTTTGGTTAAGACTGCCGTCTCGCGTGTTTAAAACATTAAGCACCCATTTGACGGTTTCTATCCAGTCCTGAAACTCGCGTTCGCTGTGCCCGCGGCGTTCAAAACCGGGAAACGCAGACATCTCATAATTTACATTTTCACCCATTCTGGCATCTTCTACGATAGCCTGAACCAATCGTTGATAACATGTTATTTTGTTCATAAAAATAAAAAATTAAAAATAGATAATACACGATTATTATACACGATTAGCGATCAATATCAACAAAATTTTGACAAAATCACTCGTCCGGCAACAGTACGGAAAAAACCGACCCTTTTCCCGGTGTACTTCTGACTTCGATGCGGCCGCCGTGCCGTTCGACAATTTCCTGTGCGATGGAAAGCCCGAGCCCGGTTCCCGCCGTCTGCCGGCTGCGGTTTTTATCCGCCCGGTAAAAACGTTCGAAAATATGGGAAATATCTTCCTCGTCAATCCCGATCCCGTGATCTTCAACCTCAATCCGACAGTTCTTATCCTCGCGGAAAGCACGGACAATCACTTCCGAATGTTCCGGGCTGTATTTAATGGCATTATCCAAAAAAATAAGCAGCAGTCGTCGGATCATTTCCTTGTCGGCTTTCACCAAAACCTCTTTTCCGCAACCGTTGATAAGCCGGATATCCTTGTGGCTGTTCATATGGGCAAGGGTTCCTTCAATCAACCCGTTAACATCAAACAGCTCGCGGTGTAAAATCTGTTGTTTGTTGTCCGCCCGCGCCAGTTCCAGCAAATTTCCTATTAAAGCGGACATACCGAGCACTTCTTCTTTCATACCGGCCACAAGCGGTTGTTTGGGATCCGTCATTTCCATCAATTCTATCGAAGACAGCAAAACGGCAAGCGGCGTTCTCAGTTCATGCGACGCATCGGCAACAAAGCGTTTTTGCCGTTCCAGCAGCACCACCAACGGAGAAATTGTTCTGTCCGCAAGAAAGTTGCCGCAGCCTCTGGCAACCGCCAGCATCAAAAGCAGTGCGCCGAGCCAGATATAAATATAGCGCCCGGAAAGCAGTTTTAGGGGCGTAACATTCACCAGAATGACCACTTTTCCTTTAGCTGTCCGCCCCGATATCATATAAAACTGCCACAAATTATTTTCCTCATCGCGCAGAGAAAAAAACTCCAGCCCGTTTCCCGGTACGGCTTGTACCGCTTTTTCCAAACAAAGTTCCGCTATTTTCTCGTTTTTTGGATGTTCGGCAAAAACAGGTCTATTGTCTTCAAACCAATAAGCATAGCTGTAAATAGATGAAATATCCGAGACCATCACCGTTTCTCTGGGGCGGGAAATTTTTCCCATCCCGAAACCTTCCGCTTCCCTGATCTCGGCTGTCAAAGCATCGCGCATTGTATCGGCAATTACTTTATGCACCATATATTTGCACATGGTAAAACCGCCGATGACAAAAAACAACAACATTACCGCAATAATGGCCGTGTATTTGTAAGACAGACGGCGCCGTACTTTGTCAATCACCGTTCAATCTCCAGAACATAACCGATTCCCTTCACCAGCTTGATTTGCACCTTATCCGTCACTTTTCTGATTTTACGTCGCAAAATGTAAATATAAGCATCAAGGCTTGCTGGGCTGATGTCCGGATTGTCTGACCAAACCTTGTCCATAATCGTTTCCCTTAAGATAATCTGCCCGCTGTTGACAAACAAAATCTGAAAGACCTCCTGCTCCCGCCGGCTCAGCTTCAACTCATGATCTCCCAGACGCAACACTCCCGTTTTGGCGTTCATCTCAATGCCGAATTTTGTATAAACTCCGTCAACGAAAGGCCTGCCTTTACGGCGGCCGAGCGCGTTGACCCGGGCGATCAACACCTTGTTTTCAAACGGCTTAACCAGATAATCGTCGGCGCCGCTCTCAAGCCCCGCCACGCAATCATCGGTTCCGTCCCTGGCCGTCAAAAAAATGATTCCCCCCTGATAATTATATTTACGCGGATTGCGCAGCAGCCTGCAAATTTCAATCCCGCTGATCTCGGGCAACATCCAGTCGAGAATAATGACGTCATAGCTGCTGGCCGCGGCTTCATCAATCAGATCCAGTGCCTCTTTTCCGTCTTTTGCCCATTCGACTTCAAATCCCGAAAGTTCCAACAGGCTTTTGACCAGCCCGCCCAGTTTGAGGTCATCTTCTGCCAATAACAATCTCATTTTTATTTTCCTTATGTTATCAGTCTAAAAACTATATTTTGATCTGGCAAGACAAATCTTTATGTTATAAATCTTAAAAAAATTCTTTTCTTTCAGATTTTTTTCAGATTGAACCTTTATTTCTTGAAAACGAAATAAAGCAGTAAAACATAGTCGCCTGTAGTTTCTAGGTGTTTTTGAGCCCGAAAGGCATGTTTTTCGGGCTCAAAAGTAAAAGTTAATCCTGTTTGTTTTTCATAATCCATACCGGAATATCCGGATATTTTTATAAATGTCTCTTTTGGTTAATGCACAATTTGTGCTTTTTTTTGATCCGGGCAACCCCCGGATCAAAAATTTTAAACTTTTTCCCGCACAAAAAATCTTCCTCCTGCTCTTTTCTTTGCCTGATCTGACGTTATATCAAAAAAGAAAGGAGAAATAAAATGAACCCGCGTTATATTTACGCCAAACAATCTAAAGTTATGCGTGCTTTGTGGAATTTTCTGACCAGTCCGACCGGCGCTTTTCTGATTGCCGTCTCTGCCATTCTCATCGGTTATTACCAATTCGACATCAGCCGCCCGATTTTAAAATACACCAGCGAAACAACGGAGATATCTTCCGCCTCCGGCAGCGACGATTTCAAAATTCACATCAACGGCAAAGATTATCCGAAAATATATAAAACGGAACTGACGCTGACCAATACCGGCGAAGATGCCCTGCCCGGCAACGATGTCTCGGCCATCGGTCACGACCCGATACGCATTCCCATTCCCCCGCGGGTCAAAGTACTCTACTACGGCATCAGCAGCAGCGGAACCTCCGAAGATGTCGCCGCCAAACTGATCCCCGTTGATGACGCTCTGGTCATCACTTTCAACTACCTCAACCCCGACAACCAGATTACCGTTCACATGTACAGCGAAGACGATTACGACAACTACGAAATAAAAGGATCCGCCGTTAACGTCAACCAGATAACACAGGCTTGGAGTCCCGAACAAACCCGCCGTTTTATTATCCGCATCGCTCTCGGCATCATCCTTTTCTATACCCTGTTTATATACCTCTATGTCCGGCGGCATAAACCGTTGCCCCGGATATAAAAAACTTCCCGTATTTACGGGAAGTTTTTTCATGCCCGATACAATTTTTATAAATCGGCAACCACGGAAACGGAAACGATCTCGTCCGGCTCGCTGACCATACCGTTGGCGCCGGTACCGCGTTTGATCATATCGACATATTCCATCCCGGAAGTAACCTCACCCCACACCGTATATTGGCCGTTAAGCCACGGTGCCTCGGCAAAGCAAATAAAAAACTGGCTGTCTGCGGAATCCAGATCCATCGCGCGGGCCATCGAAACCGTGCCTCTCAGATGCGGCCGGCGGTTAAATTCCGCTTTCAGTTTTTTGCCGCTGCCGCCGGTTCCGGTACCGTAAGGACACCCGGTCTGAGCCATAAAGCCGTCAATTACCCGGTGAAACTTCAAGCCGTTGTAAAAACCGGCCCGCACCAACTCCTTGATCCGTGCGACATGGTTCGGCGCGTCTTCGGGAAACATCTCAATCACGACATCGCCGTTTTTCAGTTTCAAGACCAAAGCATTTTCGGCATCTTTAACCAGATATTTGGCTTTTTCTTTTTTTGAACGCGACGGGCTTTTGGTCAGTTTTTTCGTTTCCGCGGATTTCAACCCTTTGGTTTCAGCCTTGGCCAGTTTCGCCGTTTCTGCTTTTTTCAACAATTCAGCCATCATACAATCTCCTTAAATTACTTCTGTACATAATATAGGAACCAGCCGACGGAATAGCAAGCTTTACTTCAGAACATAATCAACCCGTTCGGACCATGTCAGCCCTTTGGGATAGTAGTTGCGAATTCTTTTTAACAAATCACGCAACCCGCAGCCGTTGGCAATTTGGATTGCCAACCCCGGCCGGGCATTCAGTTCCAGCATCATCGGCCCGCGGTATTTGTCAAGCACGATATCCGCCCCCAGATACCCCAATCCGGTCATTTCATATCCTTTGGCCGCAATTTCCAGATGCTCCCGCCAAAAAGGAACCTGCAATTTCATCAGATCGGCGCCGGTGTCAGGATGAAAACTGATCGGCCGGTTATGCGATACCGCAGCCACCGCACACCCGCTCTTAATGTCAATGCCGACACCTACCGCGCCTTGATGCAGGTTTGCCCTACCACCCGATTCTTTGGTTGCCAGACGCATCATCGCCATGGCCGGAAACCCTTGGTAGACAATCACCCGCACATCGGGAATCCCCTGATAACTGAAATCTTGGAATTGGTTTGAAAAGTGAACCATCTCTTCCAGCACGGCCACGTCATACTTTCCGCCGAGGGAATAAAGTCCGCTCAAAATATTGGAAATATGCTGATAGACCTCGTGATAAGACAGCACTTTTTCCGACGCGGTTACAAACTGTTTTTCATCATAGCTCTTAATCACCAGCACACCTTTGCCGCCGCTGCCGTGTGCCGGCTTGATCACAAATTCCTTATAACCTTCCACCAGCGACAAAAAACGATCCACTTCATTTTGCACATCTATCACACCGATCAAATGCGGCGTATTGATTCCCACGCCGGCGGCCAGTTTTTTGGTTTGTACTTTGTCATCAACCAGCGGATAAAGCCGTCTGCGGTTACTTTTGGCAATAATTTCATAATTGCGCCGGTTCATACCGAGCACACCGGCCTCTCTCAACTGCGACGGCGTGGCAAAATGTTTCAAAAAATCAAACATGTTTTTCGTCCTTTTTCGCCAGCGGAGCAAAACGTGTCAGTTCCGTCAGGCGGTAACCGGTATAAGTGCCGAGCAGCATAACGATAAACAAAATAACCAGATTGAATTCGTTAAACGCAAACATAATATGGCGAATATATTCATTGACGATTACAAAATAGGTAATAATCGCCACCAACACGCTGTAAACGATTTCTTTGGTCGCATTGGCCGCTCCGTCTTCCTCCCAGGTAATGGATGCCCGTTCGATAACCCAAGCCATAATGATAATCGGGAAAGAAAGAGCCGATACGGCAATATTCCATTTCCATTGATAACCGATGACAGACAGCACCTGCATAATCAGAATAACAAAAATAACCACCGCCGAAATCCGCGGAACCAGCAACAGATTAAGCTTTGACAACCCGGCTCTGATCAGCAGACCGGCGCCCAAAATCAGCGAAAAGCAAATCAGTCCCGGCCAAAATCCGGTCTTAACCAACGACATGGCGATCAGCATCGGTGTGAACGTCCCCATGGTCTGGATACCGACCACATTGCGCATCAGTACGACGACCAAAATTGCAAGCGGAAAAATCATCAACCATTTCAATGTGTTCTGTTCATTAAGCGGCAGATTGTAAATTGAATAATTAAACAAGCTGCGGCTGTGTGAAAGCTCCGCACGATGTCCGGCCATCCGGAATGAAGAACGGATCGACTTCATAACCGAAAACTTGGTAACGGAATCCGTACCGCCTTCCACATCGACCAGAGAGTTTCCGCCGCGCTGAAAGATAATAAAATTGCTCGGCACGCCTTTTTTACCGGTTTCCAGATTATAAATCTTCCACATTCCGTCAATATAAGCCTCGAGCATCACATCGGGCATAAGCGTTTTTTTGCCTTCTGTCAGCTTTATGCCTCGCACCATCCGCGCCGAGATGTCTTTTAAGGCCAGCAAATCAATCACGGCCTGAGCCGTTGCCTTGTCGGTGCGGGGAGAAGGAACAAAAGACTGCACCGTTTCGTCCGGCGGATTTTGATTAAACAGGGCAATCACCTGCTGGATCGGATCGCCTTCCCGCTGTGCGGCCATTTCCAACAGTTGTCCGGCAACAACGGAAGTTTGCTCATCCATAATTGGTTTCTGCGGCGCCGAAGGCTTTTCGGCCGGTGTTTTTCCCCTGCTGTCAACATTATCGTAAAGGAGCACACGGTAGTAGATATCCTGCAGCTTGCTTTTCGGTTTGGAGGTAATTTCTATTCGTTCCGTTTTCTTTTCTATTTTATATTTCGGCGCCACCGCATCTTCGTCCAACACCTTAAAACCGGCCGTAGACAGCGGTCTGGCCATGGACACGCGGATATTGCTCCCGTTTGGCATAAAACTGACATGTTCCTCCACCGTCCACACGTCCGTCGTTTGCTTAGGGGTAAAATTAAATCCCCAATAACGAATTTTATAATAAGCGGCATAGCCTGCAAATGCTATTGACAGAACCAAACCGACGGTTAAAAAAAATCTCACGGATTTCAATTTGTTTAACATGAAAGCCTCGCCATAATCTTTTAACGCAGCGTATTGCTCAAAGAAGCATCAACCACAAACCGCCCGGTCAGAATATTGCGGCCGATCAGTCCCTGATAATTAAAACGGTCGCGTTTTGCCAGCGAAAACTCCGCTTTCACGATTTCCTCACCCATTTTAATATCCATAACGACGACGATACGTTCTTCGTTACCGTTGATTCGCTTAACGGTCGGCTGACGTTTTATTTTTTTCTCAAAATGGTATTTTTCGCCGGTTTCCCGATTAACCAGATCAAAGCCGACCCATTTTTCACCGTCGCGTTCAAACGGGCGAATGTCATCGGCATCAACCGAAGATGTTTCGGCTCCGGTATCTATCCGCGATGAAAACGGAGATTTCATCGGCAGAAAATAAATCGGCTCCACTTCCCCGATCACCTTAAGCGGCACTTTCAACTGTCGTTGTTCGGATTTTTCGTTGGCGGTTTCAGGCATTCTGACCTCCACTCCCGGCACGATTGCAGGACGAATACTGCCCTGATTTTGGCATGCGGCACACAGGCACAACAAAAAAAGTGCCGTCATTTTTTTTACAATATCAGCCATGTTTCTCATATCTTGTTAAAACTGTTTCTTATTTATCTTTAAATGCAGAAAAAAGTAAAGTAAAAAAAATTCCGCTGTGATCACTTTTTTAATGACTTTTGTCCTAAAAAAAGTTATATTGTACAAAAATAAGAATAAAAATCAGAATCCGAAGAGAAGACCATGCCGCAGACCTCAAACAAAGCCGCTAAAATATTAAAAATAAAAGTCCGCAAAAATATTTATCGGATGAAAAAATATCTGCTCGGACTGACAACGCTCGGCGCCGTGATTTCCGCGCCTGCCGGCCTGCACGGACAGGAAGCGGGCAACTTCGGGCAAACTCAGGAACAAACCGCTGCCGGCAAAAAAATGTCCGCAGAAAAAACCGGCGACAAACTGCTGGCCTATAACCGCATGGTTGAAGTCAACCTCGGACAGGAAATCGAAAACCGGGCGGATTGGTTCGTCGACGAGTTCGTGAAAGCCTCTTCCAAACATCTGACAGCGCTAAAAAAGGCCACCGCTCGTGGACAAAAAACAAGTTATGTCGAAAACAATTTTTTTGACATTGTTTACCCGTCCGGTCATCTCTCCGGTCGCAACAACTACTGCATCACGGCCATCAACCGGGCGTTGATCGATGCCAATGTATTCGGCGACCTCAACGGCGCCCTGCCCGAATACAAAAGCGAAGGAGGCAACGCCGTCGAATGCCGGCGTTTTGTCAGCTACCTTGAAAGAAAAGGCTACCGCGACTGCATCCGCCACGGTGCAATCAACATAAAAAATCTGCAAATCGGAGACATTGTCATGACACCCCGCGGAGGCGGACGCTATCACGCCACCATCTACATCGGCAACGGCGTTGTTCGCAGTTTTAACAACGACGGAGAATGGTTGCTGAAAAAACGCAGCGGCATTGTCATAAAAACCAAAGCCATCGCCGAAAAAGCAATTACGCAGAAACTTGAAAAACAAAAGCTGGTCAATCTGCAAAAAGGCAAAAGGCAAATTGTTCCCTTGCAAAAAGCTCAAAAAATCATGCAGTTTTTATACGCCGGGCGTAATGTCGGCGACAGAATGGTGGCCTTACTGCTGGACAACGACCGTGGCAATTTGCTGGCTTCCGCCTCCATTCCGGCAGAAAAATTTTCACGCCGGCAGCTGACGGAAATCCGCGGTCGGTAACCGCCTAAAAAAAGAAACTGGCGCGCAGGCTGATAACCGTACCGTAATCGGATTTCGTGTTCAACGCCGGATCGATATAAAACTGGATATCCGGCGTAATTGTCATCCATTTTGAAATACCGAAGGCATAATAAGCCTCAACCACTTTTTCGCTGTCATGGGAAAGCTTTTCACCGACGGCCGCCTCGTCAATTTTGTTATAGGCAAAGGCCAGTCCGGCCTGATCCAGCGGATTGCGGTCAAACGGATCGTTGTACACCAGGCCGAGCACCCACGATTGTTCAATTTCAGCAATCGAACCGGAAACACCGTTTACCCGTGCAAACACGGCCAGTTTTTTGCCGATATTCTGACTCAGATTGACCGACCAGCCGTTGGTTGTCTGCGGCTGTTCTTTGACCCGGGGCTGATTATAAATCAAAACCGAATACCGCCCGGCTCCCAGTCCTTTGATCATCGGAGTATAGGCCAAATAACCGAAAGTGGCGTAATGTTCTTCGCTCAAATCATTGACACGGACGCTTATCCCGTCGACATTAGTGGCATCCTGCGCACCGAAAGCAAACGACCATTCGTCAGTAGGGGTAATTTGAGCATAAGCGCCGACACCTGCCGTCGAATAAGTCGAACTGCCGTTTTGCGACAAAGCATAGTTGATAAAATTGACCTGTTGGTTAGAATTATACGGTCCGCCGTCAAAGTTGGAAAACGAAAACTGACCGGCGGCAACCGTCAGCCATTTCAGGGAACCGCCGAACTGATAATCATAATACAATTCGCTGAACGAATTTGCCTTATCATCATTATCGTTAATTTCCGTTGCCACACCGATATTGCTGCCGACCCTGGCCGCATCCGAACCGCCGTAACGGGCAACCGTGTAGGCAAAATTAAGCGTACCTGTACCATGGTCATTGTCAAACATTGTCCAGGTAAAACTTGGAGAAATCAACGTCTGATAAGCGGTTTTCCGTCCGTTCGGCGCTCCCCGCTGCGGCATATAGGAAATATCAACGGCATAATCAAAACCGTATTCTTTGCTCAGATAATTTTTAAAAGCGGTATAATCATCGCCGAAAGTGCTGAACGTAAAATTGCGCCGACGGGAAGCCTCCTCCACCCTTCGCTCCGCCCCTTGCGGCAAATCATCGCTGTCCGCACGGGCTTCCAAAGAATGGCTGATGACCAACGCACCCCAAAAAAACGGCAGTACATAATTTCTGATTTTCATTTTTCCCTCTCATCTGCAATTACCGATGTCTCTTATTTATATACGGAAAATCAAAGATAAAGGACGTTAGTTCGTTTTTATATCTTTAGTATAGTCCGTGCTTGAAAATACACCCGCACCGATTAACTCATAGGCTGTAAAAAGCAAAATATATTTCAATCAAAGGAGAAAAATTATGACCGAAGGCGTTCGTTACCCGACATTAGCATTTCAAACCGGCGGAGCCGGACAGGCCGACGAGGGCATTCCCCCGCAACCGTTTGAAACTTTTTGTTACGATTCCGCCCTGTTGCAGGCCAAAATCGAAAATTTTAACGTCATCCCTTACACGTCGGTTTTGCCCAAAGAACTCTACGGCAACATTGTTCCGGTCGACAAAGTTGTCAACCAGTTTAAGCACGGTGCGGTGCTGGAAGTCATCATGGCTGGCAACGGCGCCAATCGCGACCAGCACAAGGCCATCGCCACCGGCGTCGGCATTTGCTGGGGCAAAAACAAAAAAGGCGAATTGATCGGCGGCTGGGCGGCCGAATATGTCGAATATTTCGACACCTACATTGACGACGATATTGCCAAAACCCATTGCGAAATGTGGCTGAACCGCTCTTTGAACCACGAACTGCAAATCCGCGGCGTTGAAAAACACAGCGAATTTCAGCTCTTCCACAATTATATCAATATCACGCAGCAGTTTGGCTATTGCCTTACCTGTCTTGGTTTCCTTAACTTTGAACACGCGGAACCGGCCAGGGTATAACCGGCTTCGATGAAGACATCCGGAACATTTGATTTCCGGCTGTTTTGAGAAGCCGGTACCGAACGTGAGGCGGAACAATCTTTTTTCAAACGGTTGTTTCGCCTCCTTTCGTAAAATAAATATCACCAAAGGATAAAAACAATGACAAAAAAAAACAAACCTTCTGTAACAGAAACATCGACCGCCACCGGTAACGGCCTCGGTGTTTTGGCCTTGGCCGCAATCGTTGTCAGCTCCATGATCGGCGGCGGTATCTATTCCCTGCCGCAAAACATGGCCGCCGGCGCCTCGGCGGGAGCCGTTCTGCTTTCCTGGGTTATTACCGGTTTCGGTGTTTATTTTATTGCCAACACCTTCCGCGTCCTTTCGGTTGCCATGCCGGATCTGACCGCCGGCATTTATATGTACAGTCGAGAAGGTTTCGGCCCCTATGTCGGCTTTACCATCGGCTGGTCATACTGGCTTTGCCAGATCTGCGGCAATGTCGGCTACGCCGTTATCACCATGGATGCGCTCAACTACTTTTTCCCGTCTCACTTTGCAGGCGGCAACAACCTTGCCTCCGTCATCGGCGGATCAATTTTGATCTGGGGCTTCAACTTTCTGATTTTGCGCGGCATCAAACAGGCCACTCTCGTCAACACCATCGGCACCGTTGCCAAAATCGTGCCGCTGATACTGTTTATCATCATTCTGATCTTTGTTTTCCACATGGACAGATTCGATTTTAACTTCTGGGGAGAAAAGACAAAATCACTCGGCGGGCTCGAACAACAGATAAAAAGCACAATGCTGGTTACTTTATGGGCTTTTATCGGCATTGAAGGCGCGGTCGTTATGTCCAAGCACGCCAAAAGCCCGCAGACCGTCGGCAGAGCAACGCTGCTTGGCTTTATCGGTTGTCTGTCCATCTACATTCTGCTCTCATTGTTACCTTTCGGCTACATGGATCAGACCGAACTGGCTGCCGTTGCCAACCCGTCCACGGCCGGTATTTTGGAAAAAGTGATCGGCAAACCGGGAGCCTGGCTGATGAACATCGGTCTGCTGATTTCTGTTTTATCCAGCTGGCTTGCCTGGACCATGATCACTGCCCAAATTCCGCAGGCCGCGGCCGAAAACGGAACTTTTCCGAAAGAATTTGCCAAAGAAAACGAATATCAGGCGCCTTCCGTTTCGCTGTGGATTACAAGCGCCCTGATGCAGGCAATGATTTTGCTTGTTTATTTTTCAAACAACGCATGGAACACCATGCTCAGCATCACCAGCGTCATGGTTTTGCCGGCATATTTCTCCAGTTGCGCCTACCTATGGAAAATCTGCGAAGACGGAGAATATCCCGCCCACTCCGACATCAAACGCTCTACCGCGCTTTTCTCGGCAATTATCGGCTCGTTTTACGCCCTTTGGCTGATTTATGCAGCCGGCCTCAACTATCTGCTGATGGCCGTCATCTTTATGGCTGCCGGTATCCCGGTTTTTATCTGGGCGCGCAAACAATCCGCACCGGACGAAAACGCTTTTACCATCGGCGAAAAGGCTTTTGCCGGGTTGATGATCGTAATCGCCTTGTGGGCAATTTACGCTTTCTCCCGCGGCATTGTCAGCCTGAACTGACAACACTTTATGATAAACTTTCGGGAGCCCTCCGCGGCTCCTTTTTTTCATTACCTTTCCCTCTTTGCCAGACAACTGGAAACATGACGACCTAAAAAAAGGGAAACGGTCTTAAACCGCTTCCCTCGTAAAAATTTTCCTTAAGTGATCAATCGAGCAAACGCTTGAAATCAGAACCGTTTCCCCAGCCCTCCAGCTCAAAATGAGCAACCGCGGCAGAAAAGATATCCTGAAAATAAAATACCTTATTTTCGGCATTATAGTAGCGTTTATACAGGCGATAACGGCGATAATGGCTTATCCAATACCCAATTCCTTTCGCCCTTAGCTGTTTCATCCTTTCCCGGCAACGTTTCAGAAAAGAAATTCTGGTTATAAAGAATCTTCTCATCCGATAATCCGGTTCAAAAACAACCGTTTCCTTCAGCAACACCCAGTCTATGTTCAAATCGGGATAAGAGGACAGCAAAGGAGGCGTTTCGAACGGATCTGCCGCTCCGCCCAAAGGATCCATGAATGAACGCAGACAAAGAAGCTGCCGGATGCATTCAGAAAACTTGGAAACAAAGCGCTCTTTGTTCTTTTCTTCCAAAAGGGAGCCGATTTCTTCCAGCTCGCTTAAAAAAAATATACATTGTCTCATAATTGATTAAAAATTTGTTTTACCGGGTTCAGCATACGCCCGTTAGACAAATTTGTCAATCAATTATTATCCGCTTTTTTATCCGCAAGCTCGCCTGCCGTCAGGTTAATCCGGAAAAACGTATTATGTCCGTCGTTATTCTCCGGTGCGTTCAATCCTTCCGGCACCAGCAGGACAATACTGCTGCCGCCGGTCAGACCGCCCGGCAGTTTTGGAAACTGTTTCAGCATAACATAGCTTCGGTAACCGAAAGGCCCTCTTTCCTCATCGCCCAAAAGACAGCTGTATCCGGCGGCCTTGATTTTGTCCTTGTCGCTTGCAACTATCGGACGGATAAATCCGTCCTTTTCCAGTTGCTGCAATCCGGCATCTGCCGGCGCAATATCGGGTTTTATAAACTCACCGTCAATAACCTGCGGATTATATTCATAAAATTTGTCGTCCACTTCTTCGCCGATAACCGGTTTATCAAGCAAACGGATATCTTTTATCCCGAGGTTGAGCGTGCGCACGGCATCAACGATTTCATCCTTGCCGTAAAACTTTTGCAGGCAGACATCATTTCCCTCATGCAAATAATTTCCGTTGCGAACTTTGGTTTGCACATCGGGTTTCATGCCTCTTAACATCTGCTCATAATGCCCGCCGACGATAACCGCCTGCAAATCCGTTGCCGGTGTTGTATAAATATCCCAAACAACCGGCTCATAAGCGCTTAAGAACAAGACCACGCATTTCCCGGGCTGGTTAATCTTAACCTGGGTATTAAAGGTTTCATTGTCATCGCTCAGATAAACACCCTTCATGGCCTGCCCTTGTCGGTAAGCGCTGTAAGCATAAACCTCGCAGTCGGGCTTGATGTCTTTCAGTTGGCACAGAACCGGGGCCGCGGTTTCCGTCTCCTTCAGATAATTTTGGTTTTTCAGCCAGCTGACGGCATCTTCCATAGTTTCTTTTGCACAAGTTTTGGTGCGGCAATTTCTCAATCGGAGCACGGCATAAGTCTGATATGCGTTGATCATATCCGGTTTTTCGTCCCGGTAGCGCTCAAACGTTTCATCCAGCCGGTTTTTTTGTGCCCGCAGGCCGTCATCGGCGCAAATCACTTTATCAACCACGCCTCTCGGCCGGTCGCAATCCGGCAGCAAAGGCAGGTCGTCTTTTTCTACCGGCAAAATCAGAAACGAATGTGAAAATATATCAACTTTGGAAGCTTCGCTGCCGCCAAACACGGGATCCAGTTTCATATTGAGCGGCGCTTTCTGGCCACCGCCGATAAATACGAATACGGGCGCGTTGCTTCCGCGGGGCAATTCCCTGATATCCTCCAGTAAAATATATCCGCCTTTCAACAGCATATCTTCCATCTGAAAGAAATCGCGGTAATCGGAACGCCGCCATACAAATTTGTTATTATCAAGATTAATGATGCCGTTTTTCTTAAAGCGCTCTATATCCCGTTGCGTCAGACGACGAACCTTGCCGTCGGCAAGCAGCTTTTCCCAGCCCTCTTCCGCCGGCGGCAATACGGTTACGGCCGACGCTCCTTTTGTATTTTCCGGATAATAACGATAGTCGCCGATCGGCGCATTGTCGCCGATTTTTCCGCCGAACACATAATTCCGCCGTTCAGCGGCTATTCCCAGTTTATTCAGGAAACTGCTCCCCTGTTTCTGCTCCAGATCCGACGTCGCACGCAGACAGTTTTCGGCAGTTTTTAACAATTCTCCCCGATGATGCACCTCAACCTTGGCCGTATCGGGATAACCACGCACCAGCTGCGGATAATCGCCGCCGGCATAGATCATTCGCAAATCGGTCTGATCCGTCGTCAGGATATCCCAAATCTGCGGATTAGGGGATGACAGAAAAAGATAAACACACTTACCGGGACGGTTGATGCGGACTTTTTCCTCATAAGTATTACGTTCCGCCGACAGCAAAATATCGGTATTCGTTTTATTTTGAGAAGGTTTGTTATATACGTAAATCTCGCAATTTTCGGAAAGTTCGGGCAACGAGCATCCCTTTTGGCGGGAAAAGCCCTGCAAACCGGCTAAGGTTTCGCCGTAAACTTCGGCCATACATTTTTCCGAACGGCAGTTCCGCCCCTTATCCCTGACCCGGCGGATAAAAATATGTTTTTCATCAGCGTCTTTTCTGGCCTCCTCAAGCCGCCGGTTGAGATTTTCCATTTTTTGCGTCAGTTCTTTGCGTTCTTTTTTTATAACCACGTCATCACCGGTGGCTTTGGCCATTTTTTCTTCCAACAGAGAAAGTTCCCGTCTCAGATTTTCCGGCGGCTGCTGCAACTCGTTTTCTATTTTTTGGATTTGGTTGTTCTGCGTTTTCAGCGAACTGTTCAGACAAACATAAGCATCATTCAGATATTCCAGATTCGGCTGGTTGCAGTCAACCGCGGCATATGCGCCGCAACACCATCCGAACCCCGTCAGCAAAGCTAAAATCCGTATATTCTTCATCGGTAGTCCTCCAACATAATATCTTAGATTTTAAAACAGTTTTTCATCAAATGCCAACAAAAAAAATTATTTTTCACCACACCGGGAATACTGCTTGCGGTCTTGTCTTTAATTGGTTAAAATTACCCGCCGAAAAGGAAAAGATATGCAGGAAACAATACCGGAATTTACCGTCAGCGAAATTTCGTTCGCCGTCAAACACACTTTGGAAAACACCTTTGCACGGGTTCGCGTGAGAGGGGAAATCTTCGGCTGCAAGCGCGCCGATTCAGGCCACTATTACCTTTCGCTCAAAGACGAAAACGCCAATCTTGCCGCCGTCTGCTGGAAAGGCATTGCTGCCGGCCTTGTCTTCAAGCCGGAAGACGGACTGGAAGTTGTCGCCACCGGCCGGATCACCGCTTTTGCCGGCAAGAGCAGCTACCAGTTGGTTATTGAACGGATGGAAGCCGCCGGCGCCGGTGCTTTGCTCAAATTGCTGGAGGAACGCAAACAAAAGTTTGCCGCCGAAGGCCTGTTTGACCCGGCGCATAAAAAACAAATTCCTTTTTTACCGCGGGTTATCGGCGTGGTAACCAGCCCATCGGGCGCTGTCATCCGTGATATCATCCACCGCGTTTCCGACCGTTTTCCGTCCCGCCTCATCGTCTGGCCGACGCTTGTCCAGGGCGAAGGCGCGGCCGCGCAGATTGCCTCCGCAGTTGAGGGATTCAACCGTCTGCCGGTCGACGGCGCCGTTCCCCGCCCCGACGTATTGATCGTCGCCCGCGGCGGCGGATCGCTCGAAGACCTGTGGTGCTTTAACGAGGAGATCGTCATCCGCGCCGTCTACAATTCGGAAATTCCCGTTATTTCGGCAGTCGGGCACGAAACCGACACCATGCTGATAGACTATGTTTCCGACCTGCGCGCCCCCACCCCGACCGGTGCCGCCGAATTTGCCGTACCCGTCAAAAGCGAATTGGAAGCGCGTCTGCTCACCCTGCAAAGCCGCCTGCTTAACGCCGGCACCCGCTATCTGCAGGAACGCCGCAGCCTGCTTGACGGCCTCAAACGGGGCATTCCCGACTTAACTCAAATCCTTGCCGATAACATACAAAAGCTTGACGACCGCTCGGAACGGCTGCGCCTTGCTTTCGGCAATTATCTGCAAAACCGGCAAAATCAGTTGAATTTAAGCGAAATTAAACCTTTTTACATTACCAATATACTGGAAAAAAAGAACGAAACTCTGCAAAACCTCGCACTCCGGCTGGAATCCGTTTCCGTTACGGCCGTGCTGAAGCGGGGCTTTGCCTGGATCAAAAACGGAAGGGGACACACCGTTTGCAACGCGGATACGGCGCGCAAAAACACCAGTCTGGAAATCGTGTTTGCCGACGGCTCTGTTAAAACCCGGCCGATAGTGAGGAAAAATGAATTACAAGGCGATTTGTTTGACAATTAGTCTTTTTGCGGCCGCCCCGGCAGCGGCTCTGGAACTGTGCGGCGAGCTCCGGCAGGGGGAAATCCTCGTCGGCAACGTCGGCGACAACGCCGAGGCGGTCGTTTTCAACCAAAAAACATACCCCGTAACCGAAGACGGCTATTTCATCCTGGCTCTGCCGCGCGATCAAAAAGCCAAAGGAACACTCACCCTGCAATACCCGGACGGAAAACAGGCTGCATATAACCTGCCGGTTGCCGCCTACGACTGGGATATCCAGCGCATCAACGGCGTTCCTCAGTCTAAAGTAACGCCCGATTCTTCCCACGACGCGGAAATTTTGCGCGAACAAAAAGACGTCCGCCGTTCGCTGACCTTCATGCAGCCGGGCGATGATTGGCGCGAAGGCTTTATTCTGCCGGTAGAAGGCCGTATCAGCGGAGAGTTCGGCAACCAGCGCGTTTTTAACGGCACCCCGAAAAGCCCGCACAGCGGCACCGACATTGCCGCCCCCGCCGGCACACCGGTTAAAGCCGCCGGCAGTGGAACGGTCATCTTAAACGGCAAAGACTATTTCTATACCGGCAATATGGTCATCATCGACCACGGACAGGGCTTGCAGACAATCTATGCCCACTTGAGCAAATCGGCGGTCGAGGCCGGACAAAAAATCCGCCGGGGAGAAACCGTCGGCTATGTCGGCAGCACCGGCCGCGCAACCGGCCCCCACCTGCATTGGGGCGCCTCGCTCAACAACGTCCGTTTCCGCCCGCATTCGCTTTTAGACCTTAACGACAAAACCTGCCGGCAGCTTTCCGCCGGCCAAACTACGGATTAAAATATGACCCAACTGCAAATCATTATCCTTTCCGCCCTTCAGGGGTTTACCGAATTTCTGCCCGTCAGCTCATCGGGACACCTTATCCTGCTGTCAAAATTTACCGCCTTTCCCGATCAGGGGCTGGAAATCGACATTGCCGTTCATGTCGGCTCCATTCTTGCCGTCGCAATTTATTTTTACCGCGATATGTGGGAGATGTTATGCGGGCTTTTGAACGCAACATTGTCCCGTTTTTCGCGGATAAGGGAATATTATCTGCGCCACGCCTCGGACAAAATGAAAAATTTTATCGTAAACACTTTACCGCAATATGACTGCAAATTGTTGCTGATGCTTGTCGTCGGCACGATACCCGCGGTTGTTTTCGGTCTTTTGCTGCATCACTACGGCATGGAATGGCTGCGCAGCACCAAAATCGTCGGTTGGAACATTCTGCTGTTCGGCATTTTACTTTGGATTGCCGACCATTACCAGCCTTCCACCCGCAAAATTGCCGATATGACTTTAAAGGATGCTATTATCATCGGCTTTGCTCAGTGCATGGCAATGATTCCCGGCACCAGTCGCTCGGGTATAACCATCACCGCCAGCCGTTTTTTAGGCATCAACCGGCGTGAGGCGGCAAAATTTTGCATGTTGCTGTCCTTTCCGGCCATTGCCGGCGCCGGTCTCCTGGTGGCCGTCGAAATCTGGCAAAGCGGCAATTACGAACACCTGCATTATGCCTTAAGCGGTATCGGCTATTCCTTTATCGCCTCAATCGCCGCCATTTTCATTATGATGAAATGGCTCAAAAACTACACTTTCCTGCCC
Organism: uncultured Alphaproteobacteria bacterium; assembly: GCA_944390375.1. GTDB lineage: Bacteria > Pseudomonadota > Alphaproteobacteria > RF32 > CAG-239 > JAFUYI01. Next base: position 67,042 of record CALXPZ010000006.1, read on the forward strand.
TTTGTCATTTACCGCATCGGGCTCGGCGCCTTTTTGCTGTTCCATTCCTACGGCCTGATCTGATGGAAAAAAGAACGACCGACATCACCCTGCGCCCTGCCCGTCCGGAAGACGCCGCCTGCATTGCCGAAGTCAGCTATCTTGCCTGGCGGGCCGCATATGCCGACCTCCTGCCGTCGGAGATGATTGAAGCACGCCGGCCCGATGAGAGACGAATTGCTGCCTGGCGGGAACGGATTAAGGAAAACCGTTTTTGCTATGTGGCGGAAACCGAAAATAAAAAAATCACGGCCTTTGCTTGGGGAGAACTTGCCGGCACGCCGCAGTTGCCGTGGCCGGGACAACTGCACGCCTTATATGTACTGCCGGAATATCAAAAACAGGGGCTTGGCCGCCGGCTGCTTGAAAAATTCCGGCAATATGTTGATGGAGCCCCGTTCTGTCTGTATATGCTCGCCCGCAATTCGGCCGCCGGATTTTACCGCCATATGGGAGGAACCCGCCGCCCGGAATATGATAAAACAGAGCACTGGCAAGGGGTTAGCGTAAATCTGGAATTATTTTTATTCAATAATGAAAAAAAATCATAAAAATTGTTGACTAATTAAAAAAATCCGGCTATTAAAATACCCGTTGCCCTGATGGCGGAATTGGTAGACGCGCAAGTTTCAGGTACTTGTGACCGTTTTGGTCGTGGAAGTTCGAGTCTTCTTCAGGGCACCACTAAAAAGCCTCCCTTCATGGGAGGTTTTTTAGTGGTGTTTTAAAGTAAGACTTCTCGAACTTTCACAAGTGGAAGTTTGACTACAAGCGAAAGGCATACGGGGGTATGCCGGTGAGGGACAA
>CALXPZ010000007.1 GCA_944390375.1 uncultured Alphaproteobacteria bacterium
GGTCTGTACAGCAGCGGCGTTATTTCTTCGGCCCGCCTGCAGGAATTGTACGACGGCGGCAAATTAAGCAGTAGCCAGATGGAGGCGTTGGTTAAGTTTGCCGATGCCCATTTTGAAAACGGCAAAATGAGTGAAGAACTCCGTTCCGAGCTGTATGCCGCAACCCCGGTCAGAGAAGCGTCCGGTAACGAACAGCCGGCCGCAGCCGCTCCCGAACGGGAAGAAAAAATGCCGGAACAACCGGTTGCCGAGCAATCCGTATCTGCGGAAGAAAGTAGCGTCCGCGCCTATTCCTTTGACAAAGACGGCAACATTGTTTACCGGCCGGAAGCGCTGGGCGATATGGCAAATCTTGATCCCGATGCAATGGATGCCCGCGTATATCAGGATCTGCAGGCACGTCAGGCTGACGGAGAAAAACTTGATGCCGGTGCGTTGAAGTTTATGGAAAGTTATAAAGCTGCTCATCCCGACATGCAGCAACAAGCACAGGTCGTTCCGGAAGAGAGAAAAACCACGGAACCGCAACCGGAAAATCAGGGTGAAAAACAGGAGGCCGTTAACGAGTCGATAACGCTGGCACGCCACGATTTTAAAAACGGCGAAGGTTATGAAATGTCCGGTAGCGGCATAATGAACGGCAAGCAGGTGGAAATTATTCAGGCTTATGACAAAAGCGGAGAGATGCTGGTTGCTCAATATTCCGTAATCCATGACGATGCCCGTTCAACCGTGATCAAAACCCAGCTTTTGGACGGGCGGCCATATACCACGGTGGCCGACATTAACGGCGACAACACGGAAGTCCGTGAGGTAAAAAACGCCTCTCAAGCCTTGCGTGAAGCCCTGAAAGGGGGAACGGAAATGGCCGGTCATGAAACCAAAGGGCTGGAAGAGTCGCAAAAAATAGAACTGGCGGATAAGGGCGATAACGAAGGAAAAGAAGATAAAGAAAGCAAAGAAGAGCATTCGGACGAACGGGAAGAAGCAAACCAGACGGACAAAGTCCGCAGCTCTACTTTCCGCGGCAAATACTGGCTGGAAAGCGATGCCAACGGCACTCCGCAGCTCAAGCTCCGGATGTCGGATCCGTCCCAGTTGCAGGCTGACCGGACGCTGGTTCGGGCGTTCCAAAACACCGTCAGCAGCAGTAGCGGCGGTCATTACAGCGCGTTGGGAGGTATCCTGACATCGGATAATTACGGAGCGGAACATCGGGACAACCCGAATACCTCCGGCATCAGGATCAAATGTGAATATCTGGCAACAACACTTGCGCGCAACGAGGCTGTTTATCAAGATATGGAACACCGGATTGAAAATGGCGATAAGCTCTCGGAAATGGAAATAAAATGGTGCCAAAACTATGAAAAAGATCTGGAAAAGATAGGCATAATCCGCGAAAACGGGCGCCTGATATACGAACCCGCGCAGACGGCTTCCCGCTCGTTTTTGAACGAACCGGAAAGCCGCGAAGATCAGACCGGTGGCAGCCGCGTTTATTCTCTGGGTGAAGAGGAGCAAACATCTGCCCGGGCAGAGCGGGAAGAAACCGTACAGGTAGAAACGCCCAAAGAAGAAAACAAGGATGAACAAACAGCGGAAAACGGCAGTTTGGAGCAGACCAGGCTCAATCGCGGCGGCTTTAACGGTACCTACGTTATCACCGAAACGGAAAACGGTTATAACATACAGTCTAACGGCAGCATTACGGTTGACCAGAATATTCTCAACGCCGTACGTCCGGATTTTCGTCAGGACAACGAAGGTAACTATACGGCTGCCGACGGTTCCATAAAATCGTCCAATTTTAACATTGCCAACACCAAGGCGATGCTGCTGGCACAAAATCTGACTCGTGACGAAGCCATTTACTACCACTTGCAGGAAGAGGCGGAACGGCGGGAACTGGGCAAAGGCGAACGGTTGTTTATGGAGCAGCATAATGAAAACCTGGAGAAAGCCGGGTTGGTTCGGGACAATGGCGGGGAAATTGTCAAAAAAGATGCCTATGAAGACAAGCCCCGTGCTTTTCTCAGACGCAGCCGCGGTTACGACGACTAAAATTCCGGCGGTTGCCGGCAGAACAACGCCCGGGATCTTTCCCGGACGTTGTTTTTTTATGCCTGCCGGTCGGTTGTAAAATTTTTTATCGGACATATATTTTTTCTGCCCGAGCGGAGAAAATATATGGTACAAATTGAAATTGTCATGGTTATTGCCGGCGTGCTTTTGCTGATCAGCGTTTTTGCCAACCGGCTGTCTGGTTTTTTGGGGATTCCGGGATTGCTGATTTTTATCGGTATCGGTATGCTGGCCGGCAGCGACGGCATTGGCCGCATTCAATTTTATGATGCCCGGGTTACCAATCACATCGGCACGGTTGCCCTTATCTTCATTTTGTTTGCCGGCGGTTTGGATATCCGCTGGCGCGACGTCCGCCCGGTTTTAAAAAGCGGAGCTTTGCTGGCAACCGTTGGTGTCGTTCTGACCGGTCTTTTTCTCTTTTTGTCCGCCCGTTTTATTTTGGGAATGGAATTGCCGGTTGCCCTGCTGTTGGGAGCCATCGTTTCTTCTACCGACGCGCCGGCCGTTTTTATGATTATGCGGACGCAGAAAGGGCGTCTGCGGGACGGATTGCGTCCGTTGCTGGAGTTTGAATCCGGCAGCAACGATCCGATGGCGGTATTGCTTTCTCTCGGGGCGCTCACTTTTTTGCAGAATTCTTCCGTCGAGGCCGGTTATCTGTTGAAAATGTTTGCTGCCGAACTGGTCGGAGGTTTTGCCTGCGGATATGTTTTCGGGCGCTTGGCCGCCGCCGTCCTCAAAAAAGTCTGCATCTGCTATTTCGGCCTTTATACGGTTTTTGGCGTCGGGCTTGTTTTTTTGTTGTTCGGACTGACGCAGTTGATCGGCGGCAACGGTTTTCTGGCCGTTTATGTCTGCGGCATCGTGCTCGGCAACCGTCCGTTTATGTATCGCCGCAATCTGATTCGTTTTCACGATTCCCTTTCCTGGATAGCCCAGGTCGGAATGTTTCTGCTCTTGGGGCTGCTGGTCAACCCGCGCGAATTGCCGTCGGTTATGCCGGCCGGACTGCTGGCGGCCTTTTTCCTGATTTTTGTTTCCCGTCCGGCGGCCGTGTTTATCTGTTTGTGGCGGAGCCGTTTTAATTTCAGGGAAAAATTGTTTATCAGCTGGGCGGGCTTAAAAGGAGCGGTGCCGATTATCCTGGCGACATATCCGCTGATGATCGGTTTTCCGGATTCCCAGTATCTGTTTAACCTGATTTTTTTCCTGGTCATCAGTTCGGTGCTTTTGCAGGGCAAAACACTGCCTTATCTGGCGACGGGTTTTGATCTTTATTATTTGTCGGGCAAAGAAGAACGCTCCGCCGTAAAGCGGAGCGCCGAACCTTCCGCCGGTAGTTGATTGGGGGTCAAGACTAATTGGGTGGCAGAAAATTCTATGCAAATTATATAGTAGTTTTGCCCGGGTTGCAAGAGATGAAACTAAAAAAACTTGAAAAAACGATGGACTAATCGCGGTTAAGCGATTAGACTTTGATCCGGTTTTACAAAAACAAGGCGTTTGACATGAAAATCGGAGTATTTGATTCCGGCCTCGGCGGACTGGTGATCACCAAAGCTTTTATTGAAAATATGCCGGAATACGACTATCTGTACTACGGGGATTCCCGTCATCTGCCGTATGGGGAAAAAACCTCCGGGCGGATTCTGTCTTATACCCTGAACGCCATGCGCTATATGATTTCCCGCGACTGCCGGCTGATTATCATTGCCTGCAATACCGCCACGTCGATTGCCCTGCGCTATATCCAGCAGCGTTTTCTGCCGGCGGAAGCGCCTGATGTCAAAGTTTTGGGGGTGGTAATCCCGACGGTGGAAGTTGCAGTTTCCGGCCAAGCCGCCAAAATCGGGGTCGTCGCCACTTCCGCCACCGTCCGCTCGCATATCTACCGGACCGAACTGCACAAATTAAACCCCTCGCTTGATGTTTTGGAAGTTGCCGCGCCCGAACTGGTGCCGGCGATTGAAAGCAATAATTTTGCCCGGGTGGAAGAAATTGCCCGCGCCTATGCCCCGCATTTTTCGAATTGCGACAGCCTGATTCTCGGTTGCACTCATTATCCGCTGGCCAAAAATTATTTCCGCGCGGCGCTGCCTGAAGTCCGGGTTGTTTCGCAAGACGAACTGATGGCCGGCAAGCTGGCGGATTATCTCTGTCGCCACCCGGAAATAGAAACGGAGCTCACCCGCGGCGGCAGCCGGCGTTTTGAGGTCAGCAGCCTGAGCCGTTATGCGCAGAAAGTGGCGGCTCGCCTGTTCCCGGAAATTCCGGTTCAAAAGTCTGCCGGCGCCTGAAAAGCGGGCGGCTCTTGCAATCGGCGGCAGATTTACCTACATAATGATTTAGTTGACAATATTTTAAGGAAATTTCATGACCACTATTTTATGTGTTCGCAAAGGTTCGGAGGTTGTCATTGCCGGCGACGGCCAGGCAACTCTCGGCGAAGCCGTGATTTTTAAGTCAAAGTCGGTAAAAGTGCGTCGTATCGGCAACGGCAAAATCATTGCCGGTTTTGCCGGCGCGGCGGCTGACGGCATTACTTTAATCGAACGGCTGGAGGGCAAACTTGAAAAATATGCCTGGCAGTTGAAACGGGCCGCCGTCGAACTGGCCAAAGACTGGAGGATGGACAAATATCTGCGCCAGTTGCAGGCATTTATGATTGTCGCCGACAAAGAAGTGTCGCTGGTCATTTCCGGCACCGGCGAGGTGATGGAACCCGACGACGGCATTATCGGCATCGGTTCCGGCGGCAACTATGCCATGGCGGCGGCCAAGGCGCTTTACGACATAGAAGGTCTTTCGCCGGAAGAGATTGCGGTCAAGGCCATGAACATAGCCGGCGACATAGATGTTTATACCAACCATAATCTGATTATTGAAAAGGTTTCTTCCGATGAGCAGCGTTAATTTCAGTCCCCGTGAAATTGTATCCGAGCTGGATCGTTTTATTATCGGCCAGAGCGAGGCTAAAAAAGCAGTCGCGATTGCCCTCCGCAACCGCTGGCGGCGTGCCCAGGTGCCCGAGCGTTTGCGTGAGGAAATCGTGCCTAAAAATATTTTGATGGTCGGACCGACCGGCGTCGGCAAAACGGAAATTTCCCGCCGGCTGGCACGGCTGGCCAAAGCGCCGTTTATTAAAGTGGAAGCCACCAAGTTTACCGAAATCGGCTATGTCGGGCGCGATGTGGAATCAATTATCCGCGATCTGGTGGACATCGCCATCAACACCACCCGGCAGAAAATGCGGAAAGAAGTCAGCGAAAAAGCGGCGATTGCGGCCGAAGAGCGGATTTTGGAAGCGCTTGTCGGTGTTTCTGCCAGCGACGAAACCAAACAGAAATTCCGCAAAATGTTGCGGGAAGGGGCTCTGGCCGAACGGGAAATAGAAATCAGCGTGATCGACACCGCCTCAAATACTATGCCGACGATGGAAATTCCCGGTATGCCCGGCGCCCAGATGGGGATGATCAGCTTGGGCGATATTTTGGGAAAATCGTTCGGCGAAAAGTATAAAAACAAAAAAATGACGGTTGCCGATGCCGAAAAGCTGGTGTTGCAGGAAGAAAGCGACAAACTGCTTGATAACGAAAAAATTGTTGCCCGCGCGATTAAGGCGGTGGAAAACGACGGTATTGTTTTCATTGACGAGATTGACAAGATCTGCGGCAGCGACGAGCGCCGCGGCGGCGATGTTTCCCGCGAGGGAGTTCAGCGCGACCTGCTGCCCCTGATTGAGGGCACCACCGTGTCAACCAAACACGGCATGGTCAAAACCGACCACATCCTGTTTATCTGTTCGGGCGCCTTTCATCTGTCCAAACCGTCCGATCTTTTGCCCGAGCTGCAAGGACGCCTGCCGATAAGGGTGGAACTGCAGGCTCTGACCCACGACGATTTCGTGCGTATTCTGACCGAGCCGGAGGCCAATCTGATCGAGCAGTATCAGGCGCTGCTGGCAACCGAGAACTTTACGCTCGAGTTTGAGCCGGCGGCAATCGACAAGATCGCCGACATTGCCGTGCAGATAAACGAGAACGTGGAAAATATCGGCGCCCGCCGCCTGCACACGGTGTTGGAAATTTTGCTTGAGGATATCAGCTTTACCGCTTCCGACCGCAGCGGGGAAAAAGCGGTTATTACCGCCGCCATGGTGGAAGAAAAGCTGGCTCGCTATACCAAGTCTGGCGATTTGTCGAAGTTTATCCTCTGATGCGGCGGCTCGGCGTTTACATCCACTGGCCTTTTTGCCGCAGCAAATGCCCGTACTGCGATTTTTTCAGCCGGGTAAAAAAAGACGTTGACCAGACGAAAATTGTCGACGACTATCTGGCGGATCTGGAATATTACCGCGGCCTGAACGATGATTATGAGGTCGAGTCGGTATTTTTCGGCGGCGGCACCCCTTCGCTGATGGAGCCGGCGCAGATTGCCCGCATCTTGGATAAAATCGCCGCTCTCTGGCCGCTGGCCGAAAAAACGGAAATTTCGCTTGAGGCCAACCCCAACACCGGCCGGCCGGGGCTGTTTGCCGATCTCCGTGCGGCCGGCATCAACCGCCTGTCGCTCGGCGTGCAGGCCTTAAATGACGCGGATCTGAAATTTCTCGGACGGACGCATGGTGCCAAAGAGGCGCTGGCCGCCGTCGATTCGGTGTTAAAAAACTTTGACAACCATTCGCTTGATCTGATTTATGCCCGCCCCGGGCAAACGGCGGCGGCTTGGGAAAAAGAGCTCAAACAGGCTCTGTCGCTGGGAACGAAACATATATCGCTTTATCAGCTGACGATTGAGGAAAATACCGTTTTTGCCAAAAAGAAAGTGCCGCCGATGGCCGAAGAAGAGGCGGCGGTGCTCTACCGCCTGTCGGAAGAAATCACCGCGGCCGCCGGCTGCCGTCAATACGAGATTTCCAATTATGCCCGTCCCGGGTTTGAGTGCCGGCACAATCTGGGCGGCTGGCGCGGAAATGATTATGTCGGCGTCGGCGAAGGCGCGGCCGGCCGCCTGCATTGCCGAAACAAAATTTTTGCCACTTCTTATCCCCGGCGGCTGGAGGAAGTTTCCGCTGCGGAAAGGGCGGAAGAACTGACGATTCTTGGACTGCGC
>CALXPZ010000008.1 GCA_944390375.1 uncultured Alphaproteobacteria bacterium
AAAACGGCAAAGTTTTGAAAACAATTATTGTCTACAACTATTGAACAATTCAATATTATTATCGGCAGGATGTTTATACTCCGGTGCCGGTTGTAAGACTTTAGACAAACAAATATCTTAAATTCAAATATTTTTTGTTAAACTCTTAAACCTTTTTTTCATATGAAGACAAGAAAGTTATGGTTTGCAATGGCAGCAGCTGCCATTCTTACCGGTATGGCAACTTTGGTATCCTGCAGCGAAGAAGAAAATTTGCTGCCGGAAGTGATTGAAAGCGAAGTTTACGACGAAGGCATAGCGGAAGACGTAACCGCCGAAGTCGGAACCGAAGGCACTACTCTGAGTTATGAGTCCTGGATTATGGTGAAAGGAACCACTCGCGCGAGTTTTGACAACCGTGTGTCGGTAACCTTAAACAACCAACTTAAAAACAATAACGGTGAGCTTGACGTAACCGGTTGGAGCGAAGGCGACCCCGTGCTTGAATTTTCTTACAAATCCGGCGAAAGCAAAAAAGACGGATTTGTAACCGTAACCGATTCGATATTGGTATGCACGGTAAAATATCCGGATTTTTCGTTTGATTACGAACTTGTCTATCAGGTAGCGGTCTATGACGACGGAGCAACCCGACAGACAATGCCGTATTACAGGTACGAAAATATCAGGGACAAAGGCGGGACGTTTGGATCGGTTGAAAGCGAAAACGGTTACGAAAAGCGGACATTGAGCCACGAATTGGAAGTAGACTTTAACGGAGAAACCTATACTCTCCGGACAGAGTTGATGCTTTACAAAGGTCGTGTTGAAGATGTTTTGCTTTCAAGTAAAGTTGTTAACGAAGGGACGGAATTTGCAAATTCGACAGCCTCATCGGTAACCGTAAAATCGTTTATTGATGTGGAGCAGGAGTGGTCGGTTAAAGGAAAAAAGACAATCCGTGTGGAAGCTGAGTTGGTTACCAAAATGTCCCGTTCGTTTGACGAGTATAACAATGTTATTCTCAGCAAATGGTCGATGACCGATCATCTGATCCATGAGCAGACGGTTGACAGTGTCAAGATTGGTCAGAAAACGGTAAACAATGTGGAAATCACGACGATACGCAAAACCTATCACTATGCGTTTTCGGACGAAGAAGCTGAGAACGGAGCGTTGTTTACCCTGCATGTGGCATACGAATACGGTATCCCCGTTTACAAAGACGCGATGCTGACGTATGAAATGCCGTATGAAAAGCTGACAAACCCGGTGTACGAGTTCTACTACATCGGCAGCCGCTGGGAACAGGTATCGGCCACGGAATGGCGTCATCCGTTTGATGTGGAATGTTTTGCCTGGGTCGGAGATCCGGTCTATGTAACCGACGGCAACGACGCTAACGGTGACGGAATAGACGATATCACCGGCGAACCGGTGGAATGGTATTATGACGGCGCCGTCAAACTGAGTTGGACCTACAGCTGTTATCTGCTCTGGTATCAGCCTGAACGGTAGTGTAAAAACAAAAAAACACCCCTTCCTTTACGGAACGGGTGTTTTTTTATTGGCATATTTTGGCCAGCAGTTCGTCGCGGGTCAGCACAAAACCGCTTTCAAACCAGATGTGTTCAAGTTTTTCGCGGGTGGCGCCGATATTGGCGTTGCCGCTGACGCCGCAGCGGATAATATCTTTGCCGCTGATCGGAAAAACCGGCACCGTCATATTGCGGACGGAACGGATAATTTCTTCCAGATTCCGTTCTTCACCGTGGTTTTGAGCCTCTTCCAGCAGCAAAAGATCAAGACAGAGGTCTTTGCCGAAACGGTAAACGGCCTGCCGCGCCGGCAAGGGGCTGCCAAGCTCTCGCTGCCCGCATTTTTCTTCCGTCAGCCTGATCAGGTTTTCTTTTTGTTTTTTGGTAAATTTCAGGCGGACGGCGATATTTTCGGCCAAAGCCTTATCCGGCCGGTAGAGGGCATAAAGACGGCGGATAGGGTCGGGAGCAAAAGAATATTTTTCTTCCAATCCGCACAGTTTTTCCATGTCATTCAGATAAGGAGAGTCCGCCAGCCAGCAGGAAAGAATGTTGTTTTCAAACATAATTTTCAAAGTTTCCGCCGGTTTTGGCGTTTGCAGGATTTTGAGCAGTTCGTCGCGGATTCTCTCAATCGGGAGCTTTTTCAGCCCGTTCAGATTATCGCGGCAGGCTTTCAGCGACTTGGCATCGACTGGCGTTTTAGAAAACATCGAATAAAAGCGGAAAAAACGCAGGATTCGCACATAATCCTCGCAGATTTGCCGGTTGGCGTCGCCGATAAAACGGATAATCCCTTTTTCCAGGTCTTCAATCCCGTTGTAATAATCAAACACATTGCCGTTTTCGTCGGCATAAACGGCGTTGATTGTCAGGTCGCGACGGGAAGCGTCGGCTTCCCAGTTGTCCGTAAATTCAACTTCCGTCTTTCCTTTTTCTTTTTTTATCTGTTTTTTCAAAGAGCTTATTTCAATCAGCTCGTTGCCGGCCACGATTCCGAGCGTGTCAATTTTCAGCCCGATCGGCACGGTTCTGATACCGGCGTCTTCGCAGGCTTCTGCCAGCTCGTCGGGCGAAAGATCGGTCGAAAGGTCGATATTGGCGGCTTTCAGCCCGACCAGAGCATCGCGCACGGCGCCGCCGACAAAACGCACGATTCCTCCGTATTGGCGGATAATCTTAAATATTTTCAACACATTGGCGTCGGTTGTAATCCGGCTGACATCAAGATAATTGTCCCTGATCATGATATCCCTTATTTTATAATTTTTTGTACTTGTATTATTAACTGTTTTTAGATAATTTCCAAATATAATTAAAAAAGATTTAACCCCGGAATGTGAGTGTTGCAATGAAAAAACTTTTTATTTTGAGTGCTGCTTTTCTTTTGGGGGCGGTTTTTTCCGCCCGGGCAGACACGCCGAAACTTTTGGGCGAATATAACGACTGGTCGGCTTTCTACTATCAGGACGGCAAAAACGTTGTTTGTTATATGGCCTCCAGCCCGCAAAAAGACGAGGGAAAATATACCAAACGCGGTGATATTTATGTTGTCATCACCCACCGTCCGGCAGAAAAAAGCTTTGACGTTGTCAATTTTGTGGCCGGCTATACCTATAAGCGTGATGCCAGAGTAGTGGTCAAAATCGGCAAAACAACCATCGACAAGATGTTTGTAGACAAGGACAAGGCCTGGGCCGTCAGCGAAAAAGTCGACAAAGAGCTGGTTGAGGCCATGAAAAAAGGTGAACGGATGATTGTTACCGGCGAGTCCTCGCGCGGCACCGCCACCAAAGATACATATTCGCTTTCCGGCTTTACCGCCGCCTACCGTGCGATCAGCGCCAAGTGCAAAAAATGACGGATAAAATCGAACTGATCGGATTAACGAAAAAAGAACTGGCCGCCTGTCTGCAGGAGATGGGCGAGCCGGCTTTCCGCGTCAAACAAATCTGGCAGTGGGTCTATTTTTACGGCAAAACCGATTTTAACGAGATGACCAACCTGTCAAAACCCCTGCGGCAAAAACTGGCGGAGCGTTTTGTGCTCTCGCGGCCGAAAGTGGTAACCTGTCAGCTCTCAAGCGACAAAACCCGCAAATGGCTGTTGGAATTTGCCGACGGCGAAAAAATCGAAACCGTTTATATTCCCGAGACCGACCGCGGCGCCGTTTGCATTTCCACACAGATCGGCTGCGCCATGGGCTGCCGCTTTTGCCATACCGGAAGCCAGAAACTGACCCGCAACCTCACCGCCGGGGAGATTGTGTCTCAGTTTATGCTGGCGCGCGATGCTTATGGCGAATGGAACCTTGACGGCGAAAAGCGGATGCTCTCCAACATCGTGCTGATGGGGATGGGCGAACCGCTGCAAAATTACGAAAATGTGGTCAAAGCGGTAGAAATCCTGACCGACGGCGAGGGTATCGCCATTTCTAAACGACGGATAACGTTGTCCACTTCCGGCATCATTCCCCATATCCGCAACATAGACCGTGACATGGGCGTCAAACTGGCCGTCAGCCTGCATGCTTCAAACAATGAGCAGCGTTCGGAGATTATGCCGATTAACAAAAAATATCCGCTGCCCGAACTGATGCAGGCCTGTCATGACTATCAGGAAAATCACGGCGGCTACATCACTTTTGAATATCTGATGTTAAAAGATTTCAACGATACGCCGGCCCATGCCGACGAGCTGGCGACGCTGATGAAAAAATATAAAATCAACGCCAAGTTTAACCTGATTGCGTTTAATCCCTGGCCGGGCTGCGGCTATCAGCCGAGTTCCAACAACCGGATCCATGCTTTTTCGCAAAAGTTGCAGGATTACGGTTTTGCCGCGCCGATACGCACCGCCCGCGGGCAGGATATCCTGGCCGCCTGCGGACAGCTGAAATCCAAAAAAGACGGGGATGTGGCATAATCCCCGTCTTTTTCTTTTCTATCGGTTTCCTTTCCCGCCCGGTTGCAATTCCTGCGTCGGCGTTAAAAAAAAGAGCCCTTTGCGGGGCTCTTATCGATTACAAAAATCAACGTACATAAATGCAGTAGTTTTCTTTGCGCGGTTTGGCCGCCGGTGCTTCCTGTCCGGCATATCCCAGGGCCAGAGCCCCGATTCCCTTCATCGCATCTTTCAGCCCCCAGCTTTTCATCAGCTTTTTTCCTTCCGGTCGTTCAAACATTTCTCTTTCTCTGTGTATCCAGCAGGAAGCAAGCCCGACCGCATGGGCGGCAATCATCATGTTGTCCAGCACGCAGCTGCCGTCCTCGACAAAAGTAGGGATATTGCTGTCGGCAAATACCAGCAAAATCGTGGGAGCGCCGTAATAAGGATCGCTTTTTACCCCCATAATTTCCGCGTTAAGGGCGGACAATTCGGCGATCGTTTCCGCATTCTGAACGGCGACGATCTGAGCCGATTGATAACCGTGGCCGCTGGCGGCATAAGTTCCGGCTTCAACAACGGCGTGTAATTCTTCTGCCGATATTTGGGTATTTTTAAAACGACGGATACTCCGTCATGTTTTCAGACAGTTCAAAACTTCGTTCATTTTTGTTGCCTTTCTTAAAAGATTGATACCGATATGGTCTTAGTTTTCGTCTTCCCCTCGGCGGCGGTAATGATGCTTTTGATAGCCGATTTGCTTTTGTTCCCGCCTTTGACTTTTTCTCTCAATTTCCTTGGGCCGGTAAGAATTAGCCTGATTTAAGAGCGAGTCGATAATCTCCATCGGGTTTTTTCCCTCCAGCAGTTGCTGTCTGGTAACCTCGGTGGCCACCGACTGCACAACCGCATTGCGGAAAGCGTCCTCAGCGGCGATTTTACTCTTTTCTTCCTGGATATTTGTTTTTTCCGTATATTTACGGTGAAAACGGGCAAATTCATAAGAAGGATCACCGCCGCGAACATAGTTGTCAAGCCCGGTCAGATTTGTTTTTTCGTCAACCAGCGCCTTGATGCCGCCGCATTCTTTATCGTAGTAAAGCTTCCAGTCTTCAATGATATCCCAGTAAATAGCCGCCTGCACGCTTTGCGGGCTTATTTCTCCGAAGTCGATATATTTGATGTTCCCCGGCCGTTGGTAAATGGCAATGTTTTTCTCAAAAAATTCCTTGTTTTCTCTCAGTTTGCGCCGCGGATTAACCAGCGCATAAGACAAGCAGATGGCAACCAATGCCTCTTTCAGGGCTTCGTTTGCCTTATAGGCAACCTTAAGCGGTTTTTGCATCACTTCCGGGCTTTGCAAAACGGCACCGACGCAGTATTGGTTCAGGTTTTCAAGCGCGGAAATCTGATCGTCTTCCAGCTCGACGGAAGTTTGTATCATGGCGCTGTAAGCCAGATTGACCAATTCCTGAACATCCTGAATCATTTTTGTATTATCTGTCATTTAGCTCTCTACCAGCGTTTTAAATTTTCTGACAACCTCAGTATATACGTTTTTTTTGAACTCGACAATTCTTTTGACTGCCTCATCAATATTTTCCCAGGCGTAACGGCGAAATTCCGGTTCGCGCGTTGCCAGGTTGATTTCTTCTTCACGGCCGTCAAAACGGAACAAAACCCAGCACATATCCTGCCCGGCATATTCCCATTTGCTGTTTTTTTTCACTTCCGGCGGAAATTTATAACGCAGCGGTTCACGGATAAAATCCATGGCCGTTACCGACACAATGGAGGTTTCTTCTCTCAGTTCTCGTCGGGCAGCCGTTTCCAGATCTTCTCCGGGCTCGATTCCCCCTTGCGGAAACTGCCAGGCGCCGGCCGTGTCCCGCCGTTCGCACAAAAGCACCTTTTTGTTCCGGAAAACCACAATGCCGGCACATCGACGGTAAATTTCACTCATAACTTCCTCTTTCTCAAATTTCTCTTCTTAAAACAGAGCCGGAAACTTTTAAGGTTTCCGGCTTTTTCTGGGCTATTGATCAGATTGCCTGTAGATACTCAGTGCCTTAACCGTGTCAACGGCTCTCAGCAGCTGGTAGTCGTTTTGCATATCTTCGTCATCGGCAGCGCCTTTTTCGTTTTTAGCTTTGTTTTTACCTGTTTCGGCATTGTCGTTCTTCAAGGCGTTTTTCAACTCGGCCTCGCTGATCATAAAACCGTCAAGATCAAGCTGTTCGATTTTAGCCGGTTTAACTTCGATATCCGGTTCGATTCCCTTTGCCTGAATGGAACGTCCCGACGGCGTATAATAACGGGCGGTGGTCAACCTGATGGCGCCGTATTTGGGGAAAGGAATAACGCTTTGAACAGAACCTTTGCCGAAAGATTTTTCGCCCATGATGATTGCCCGTTTATGATCCTGCAAAGCACCGGCCAGAATTTCCGAAGCCGAGGCCGAACCGCTGTTAATCAGCACCACAATCGGCAGATCTTTTGCAATATCGCCGGAGGTTGCATTGTATTTGATGGTGTCTTCCTCGTTGCGGGAACGGGTGGAAACGATTTCTCCCTTGTCAAGGAAGAGGTCGGATACGGCAACCGCCTGATCCAGCAGGCCGCCCGGATTGTTGCGGACGTCAATAACCAGCCCTTTGATGCCGTTTTTGGTTTCTTTTTGCATTTTGTTTAAAGAATCTTTGATGTTTTTATCAACTTCTTCGCTAAAGGAAGAAATACGGATATAAGCGACGTCGTCGGCCTTGATTTCGCTCTTGACCGACTGGATTTTGATTTCTTCCCGTTTCAGCGTAACGTCAAAAGGTTTCTGAGTGCCGCGGCGGATGGTCAGTTTGATTTTTGTTCCTGCTTTGCCGCGCATTTTATCAACCGCTTCGTTAAGCGACATGCCGACAACGGTTGTTCCGTCCAGGCTGATGATATAATCGCCCGGTTTCAGGCCTGCCCGGTAGGCCGGTGTGTCATCAATCGGAGAAACTACTTTGACCACCCCGTTTTCCATGGTAACTTCCAATCCGAGACCGCCGAATTTTCCTTGTGTTTGCTCATTGAGATACTGAAAGCTTTTGGCGTCGAGAAAGCTGGAATGCGGATCAAGCGAGGACAGCATACCGTTAATGGCCGCCTCAATCAGTTTTTGATCGCTGACTTCTTCCACATAAGACACTTTCGTCCTTTCCATGATTTCGCCGAACATATTGAGCATTTCATAGGTGTCGGCCTCTTCTTCCTTGGGCAGGCTTTTCTTGTCTGCCGCCGTAACGCAGCTGGCGGCGGCCATTGAAATATTGGCAATTAACGTAATGATCAGTAGTTTTTTCCACATAACTTTTATCCTGTCTTGTTTATTTATTTAGCCAGCCAGGCTTCCGGATCTATCGGCCGGCTGTCTTTGCGCAGCTCGACATAAAGCTTGGCTTCCGTACTTTCCGGCATTTGTCCCACCGGCTCGCCGGCCAAAAGCATTTGCCCGACTTCGCAGTCGATACCGTCCAGCCCGGCCAGAAGGGACATATAATGTTCACCGTGTTCGATAATAATAATGTTTCCGTATCCGCGGAAAGGCCCGGCAAAAATAACCGTTCCGTCAAAGGGAGAAATAACCTGCGCCCGGCTTCGGGTCTTAATTGAAATGCCTTTGGAGCTGACGCCTTTGGCGGTTTCCTGCCCGTATGCGATCACGATCGGTCCGCGCGCCGGCATCGAGAGCTTACCTTTTGCTTTTTCAAAGTTTTTCCCGACATCTTTTATATACGCGCTTTGCGATTTTATCAAGTCGTCGCTTCTGGCTTGTTCAAGTTTTTCCTTTTCCCGCCGCTGGCTGATGGCCAGAGCTTCCTGTTCGGCACGATATTTTTCCAATTCTTCCCGTTCCCGCCGCAGTTTTTCCAACCTGTTGTATTTTCTTCTTTCCCGTTCTTTTCTTTCTTTTTCAAGTTTGATCAGCAGTTCTTTGATATCTTTTGCCTGTTCCGCCAGTTGTTCGATTTTTTGTTTGGCGGCGGCGCTTTTATTTTCGAGCTGGCTGCGGATTTTAGCTTTTTTTTGCACCAGTTGTTTCATCTGTCGGTGTTCTTTTTCAAGCGCCAGTTTATTGTTGGAAATATTTTTGACCTGTTGTTCTATTCTGCTTTTTTGTGCCGCGATATTGTTCAGTTTTTCCCTGATGGCGGCAGCCTCTTCGGCCAGAAAGGGAACCGTTTCCCGAAGCAGCATGGCGCTTCGGATGATTTCAACCGGTGTCAGCGGCTGCACAAACAGAGCCTCCGTCGGTTTCAAGGCCAGGTTTTGCAGGGCGTAAACCGTGTGGATCAGGTTTTCGTCTTCTTTGATAAAATCGTCTTCCGCCGTTTTCAGTTCTTCCTGCAGCCGGATCAGTTCCTTTTCCATTTTCGAAATTTTATCTTCCATGTCTTGGATCTGCTTGGCTTTCTGAATCATCTGCCGGCTGACGGCAACCATTTCCACGCTTACTTTTGCCGCTTGCGCCTGCAGCCGCTTGTGCTCAACGCTTTTTTGCTCCACTTTGGTCTGGATTTCTTCCAGATCTTTTTTGGAAACGACTGCCGCCGTTGCCGATTCGATAATCAGCAGGCTTAAAACAAAAGCAAAAAAGG
>CALXPZ010000009.1 GCA_944390375.1 uncultured Alphaproteobacteria bacterium
TTATATTTAAGAAAGGATAAAAACATGTCTTCGATATTTTCAAGCCCGAAAGTGGCGCCGACGGTGGTGGAAGAGGTGAAGCCGGAGGTTATTGATAATTCTGCCAAAACGCAGGAAGAAGAACGTCGCCGCCGCAGGCGGCAGGGAGCGGCCAGCCAGTTTTTGGCGGGGTCGGCCTCCACCGCCGGAGCAAATACCAGTAAAACGACGCTCGGCGCTTAAAAAGAAAAAGGAAAAAAGATGACGGAAGAACGGGTAAAATATGCCTTAAAACGGCTCGCCTCTTTGCAGGAAGAGCGCAAGCCGTGGGAGCCGTATTGGGACAAGGCGGCCGAACTGTGTTCGGTTAATTCTAAAATATACATAAAAGACAACCGCGGGCGGATTGTGCAGAAAGTGTTTGACACGACGGCCCGCTCCGATCTGACCCGTTTTGCCGCGGCGCTGAAATCTATCCTTATTCCCTCAAACCAGCGGTATCACCGGTTGAAACCGACCGAGCCGGGGCTGGAAGAAAACGATGCCGTCAGGCGGTTTTTGGAATATGTGAACAATCTGATTTTTAAATTCCGCTATGCCGCAAACTCCAGCTTTTCAAGCGAGGCGGATATTCTTTTGACGCAGCTCGGGATCTACGGACAGGCGCCGTGGCTGGTGGAAGACAACGTCGGGCGGGGGATTTCGTACCGCGCTTTGCAGATGGCGGAAGTTTATTGCGACGTTAACCGGGCGGGAAGAATTGATACCGTTTACCGGCTTTATGAAATATCGCTCCGGCAGGCGATGAAAGAATTTGGCCCGCGCGCGACCGAAAAGATGAAAGAAAGATTTGAAAAACAGCCGGATTGCAAAATCCGGCTGTTGCATGTGGTGGAACCGAGAGCTGACCGCAAGCCCGGCAAAATGGACCAGAAAGGAATGCCTTTTGTTTCTTACCACATCAATCTTGACGACGGTGGCGGGGAGCTGATTTATGAAAGCGGATACCGGACGCAGCCCTATATGGTGCCTCATTATCTGGGGATTGCCGGTTCGGCTTACGGCGACAGCCCGGCGATGCAGGCCTTTTATGACATTTTGACCATCAATGAAATGCAGAAAACGATTTTGCGCACCGGACAGTTGCAGGGGAATCCGCCGATTTTGGCGCTGGACAACCTTGCTGACGCGCAAAGAGCCGGTCTTGCCGGTGCGCTTATCCGCGGCGGTATTGACGCGCAGGGGCGGCCGATGGTGGCGCCGATGCAGTACGGCAACAATCTGTCGATTACGCTTGAGCTGGCCAATCAGGTGCGCGATGCCATCCACAACGCTTTTTTGCAACCGCTGTTTTTGAATATGACGCAGCAAAAGGATATGACAGCCGAAGAAGTGCGTATCCGCGAGGCGGAAAAAGCCATGTTGCTGGCGCCGATGGGCGAGCGGATCAATTCCGAATGGATGGTCGGCAACGTTGAGCGGGAAATCGACATCATTCGTGAGTACGGGCTTTTGGACGAAGTGCCCGACGAGCTGATGGCGGACGGAAGCCTGCAAATTGAATTTGAAAGCCCGATGGTGCATATGCAGCAGGCAGGAGAAATTAAAGGCCTGCTTGAAACCTTGGAAAGCGCGATGTCGCTTTCGCAGGTTGATCCGACGGTGCTTGACCGGATCAATATGGGCGAGGCCTTAAACGTGATTGCCGATTACAAGGGCGTGCCGAGCAGGGTTTTGAGGACGCCGGAAGAAATTGAGGCTCTCGGCGAGCAAAGAGCGCAGGCAGCTCAAGCCGAACAGCTGTTGCAGGCGGCGCCGGTTTTGACGCAGTCAATGAAAAACCTGAAAGACGCGGGAGCATAAAATAAGATGAGATTGTTAAACCATTATCGAAGAGTGCGGGCGCTTAGGCGCCTTTTTTTGAATCCTGCCGGCAAGTTGAACGACGATGCCAAAATCGTCCTTGAGTGGTTGCGTGAAGAGACAAACGCCAAAGGGCGCAGGCTTAACGCGGTGGGGGATTCTTTTCTGTTTGGCCGGGACGGGCGGTTTGACGCCGCGGCGGTGGCCTATGTGGCAGGAGAACGGCGGGTGTTTGATCTGTTGGTGGCGGCGCTTGCCGTTGACGAGACGGAAGTTTTTAACCTGGCGGCGCTTGAGGAAGAGAAAAGAGAACAAGTTTTGTATGACGATTTAACCAAAATCTGAAAGGAAAAAACATGAGCGATACGGAAGAGCCGGCAGCCGATACGACTGCCGGAAACGAGCCTGCGGCAAACGACGCGGGACAAACCACTCAGGCTGAAACCGACGTTAAAACGCCGGAAACGCCGACAGACAAATTTTATATTCCGCCCGAAGACAAGCCGGAGGAATGGGGCGAGCTTTATACCCGCCTCGGCCGGCCGGAAGCGGCGGACAAATACAAAATTGATTTTCGTGAGATCGACAAGCCTTTTGCTGAAACCATGCAAAAGGCTTTTTTTGACAACGGTCTGAGCCAGAAGGCCGCGGCCGGTGTGGTGAAAGCCTGGACGGAGATGCAGGAAAAGCAGGCCGCCGACTGGACGGAAACCTCGAAAAAAGAGCTGGCAGCCTGGGAACAGGCGCAGGGAGACGGGCTCGCGAAAAATCAGGAGCTGGCAAGACGCGGGTCTGCCGCTCTCGGCCTTGATGAAGAAAGCCTCGGACGTGTGGAGGCGGCTATCGGAACCAGGGCCTTTATGGATCTTTGCTTGAAACTCGGAAACGGGTTGAGCGAGGACACGGCCAAAGGCCTCGGCGGCGGCACGGCAACCAAGACGGAGGCGATGTCGACCGTTGATTATTTGAACGAAATCTTTGCAAAAGCGAAAGGAGAACAGAATGGCTAATATCGATCATCCGGCGACCCTCCAGGAGTTGTCGGTCGAATATGCAAAAAAACAGCCGCACCAGATCAATTATCTTATCGAAGATACGCCGGTGCTGGCAGGAATTAAATTTGAGGAATCCTCTCATCCGTTGTGGAACGTGGCGGAAGTAACCACCGATTTCGGCGGAGCCGGGTTTGTTAAAATGAACTCGCCGCTGCCGCAAATTCATTCGGATTCCAAACTGGAACATGTTGACTTAAATATTATGGGCGGCGAGATCTTTGTTCCGCAGGACAAGGCGGTGGCTTACGGCGGGCTGACCAAGTATCTGGGGAAAAGAATGCCCAACATTTTGAAACAGGCCGGTATGGATACGGAAAAGCACATCATTTATGAAAACTACCGCCAGTATGCGCTGGATAACGAAAACGCGCAGGACGCCGGCGGTTCGACCGGGCTTTATTCGATCATCGTTGTCCGCCAGGTGCCGGGTGAAAACTGCGGGCTTTATTCGCCGGAAGGCTTTAAGCAGGGGGCGATGCTTGATGTGCAGCCGCTTTACGGCGGTCAGCTTTCCCGCAATGACGAGGGTGTGCCCGGTTATTATACGCAGGTTAAAGGCTACTTCGGCATGCAGCTGATGAACCCGAAGACCTGCTCGGTGATCGTCAACATTGCCGAAGGAAGTCTGCCGACAATTAAGCAGATCAACGAAGCATTGCTACAGGCCAGAGCCAAACCGGGAGATACCCGGATGCTGATGCACCCGCGAGTTTTGGGTTGGCTGGGCGAGGCCTACAAAAAAGAAATGATCCGCATGACCAACGCCGAACAGGGATTGAATTTCCTGATCGGAAGCTGGAACGGAATCCCGATGGTCGGTTCGTATAACTTCCTTGAAGGAAGTGAAACCAAGGTAACTCTGGAATAAAGGAGAAACAGAATATGTATAAACATAAATTGCAGGTGTATGGCGAGGATCTGGCGGTGGCGGATATCTCGCAGGCGTCGGCCGTTACCGGTGAGGCCGTTATCGGCGGCGGCACCAACGGCGGGCTTGTGGTCAACGTGTTTGCCGAGACCGCGGCAACCGTGGCCTCAACCGTTACCGTTGCGATTGAAGGAAGTGATAGTGAAGACGGATCTTTTTCCGCCGTAACTTCCGCTACCCTGCCGGCAGCAACTTTTGCAGCCGGGGATCTGATTGCGCAAATTCCGCTGCCGCCCGATGCGCCGATGTGGTTGAAAGGCAAGGTAACCGGTAATGCCTCGGCTTCCGGAACGGTTTGCGTTACCCTCGGGTATCTGCCGCGGTAGGAGGTGAAGATGAAGTATATTGCCTTAAAAGAAACTTTTTTTGCCGGTAAACTGATCGGCAAAGGAGAAATTGTTGAGGGCGACGGCCTTGACAAAAAGAATCCGGATCTTTTCCGCCGGGCAAATTCGGCCGACAATGCCAAAATTGCGGTTTCCGAGCCGAAGAAAATCGGCGACAAGGAAATTGCCAAGGTAATGGAGCAGGTGAAGGCTTATGCCCTTGCTGAGCTCGAAAGCCAGATTACCGAGGCGGTGATGGCAAAAGCGGAGGAAAAGATAGAGGCGGTGATTGCCGAAAAACTCAAAGCGGCGGGAGTTGTTCCGGCCGCGGATGGAAACGGTGGACAGGCCTGACAACCGGCTTGATGCCGGATTTTTTAACTCTTGAATAAAAGCGGGAGCTGTTTGGTTCCCGCTTTTTTTTGTGAATTGAGAAAAAACATGAGTATTGAAATTATCAACCGGGCGCTGGTGAAAATCGGCGAAGAGACAATCACCTCAACCAATCAGACGCCTTATGGCGCGATGATGGGGATTGTCTATGAAGATCAGAGAAAGATGCTGCTGTCGTCGCACTTTTGGCGGTTTGCCTTAAAACGGGCGAAACCGGCGAAAATAGACGAAGACACGCAAGCGGCGCTTTTCCCTTATGTTTACGCGTTGCCGGCTGATTATCTGCTCCTAAAAGATTTCGGCGAGGTTTACAAAATGCCGAACATTGCCGATTCGGTGCTGGCAAGCGACGAGCGGTATTCGATTGAAGGCGGCCGTATTCTTACCAAAACCAAAGAGCCTTTTTCGATTACTTATGTGGCCGATGTTTCCGATCCGAAGCTTTTTACACCGCTTTTCAAAGAAGCGCTTATCGCTCTTTTGGCCGCGGAAATGTCTGTGCGTATCAAACAATCGGCGGAAATGAAACAGCTCTTTTTGACGGAGTTTGAAAGCTATATCGCGCAGGCCAGACTTAACAATGAAATTGTGCGCGATATGGAAACGATGCCCGACAACAGCTGGGTTACCGTGCGCGACGGCTGGTATAATCAGAACTGGTAAAGGGAGAGAATAATGGCAAAACCGGTTGTCAACCAGTTTAACGGCGGCGAGATCAGCCCCTGGCTGGAGGGAAGAACAGATTTGCAGAAATATAACTATTCGCTCTCCCGTATGCAGAATTTTATTCCTTTGGTGGAGGGAAGCGCCAAACGCCGCGGCGGGTCGCATTTTGTGGCACCGCTGAAAGAAGTGGACGCGGTGCTTTTTAAAATCGTGCCGACGCCGGATGAGGCGGCCGTTTACATCAACAACGAACTTGCCGACGAGCTTTATGTGGCCCCCGGCGAAAAGGTACGGTATTCGGTGGTTTTGGACGGATATTTTACGGCCTCCGGCAGCATGACTGTTGAAGAAGACACGACGCTTTATATATCGCTTGTTTCTACCCGTTACCGGGCAACGCTTACGATTGTGCCCAATCCGGAGGACGCCGATGTTTATATCAATTATATCCGCCAAAATCCGGCGGTGGTAACGCTTGGCTCAACACCGGTTTATGAGGTTTCAAAAGACGGATATGACAGCGTATCTTCGCAAGTACAGGTTAACGGTGATATGACGATTGCCGTTAAACTCGGCATGAGCTTTGAAATAAAAGTGGCCGAAGCAGGGGCAAAAGTTGTTATCAACGGCAAAGAGCAAAGTAAAATTGAAGTCAGCAAAGGCGATTTTGTCAGCTGGTCGGTGTCAAAATCCGGCTATGCCACGCAAAGCGGCAGCCAGACCATTGAGCGCTCGACCGTGCTTTATATTGATTTGGAACAAAGCGGATACGCCTTAAACGAAGTTATATTTGAAAGCGGAACGCCGGGCACTTATACGCTTAATGTAAAACAAAGCGGCTATTATACCCTGACGACCTGCGGCGCCGGCGGCGGTGGCGGCGGTTCGGCCGGCGCACATGCCTGGTACGGCGGGAACGGGGGCAGCGGTGCGGCTTTTTCCGGCAAAGTGTGGCTTGTGGCCGGAAAATATGAAATCAAAATCGGCAAAGGCGGATACGGCGGTTATGCCAGCGGGCGGAATGCAACCCGCGGCGGCTGGTTCTATCCGACGGAAACAACCAACGGGGTTACTTATCTGGTATTTTATGGCTCGGGAACGGCCAAAGGAATGATTTATCTCTTCGGCGGGCAGGGCGGCCACGGTACCGGCAGTTATGCAACCGGCGGCGGCGCCGGCGGCGAGCTGGATATTGACGATTTGCAGATTGCTTCTTCCACCATTAAATCGAACGGCAAAAGCGAATCGACAAGTTCGCTTTTGCAAAACGGATATGGCGCCGGCGGAAAGGCCGGCGGGTTGGCCGAGCATGGAACGGGCGGCACCAACGGGTATATGAAGATTGTTTATCTGGGGCAGGTGTAAAATGGCAGATGCGGTTAAGACAAGCAAAAGAGGGTTCTTAAAAAAATTCAAAATCAGCGGTAATGCCGGTTTTATCATTGAGTTCGGCGATAAATACATCAGGCTTTTTGTCAACCACGGGCAGCTTTTGGAGGAATCTGCCGCTTATGAGCTGACAAGCCCCTATACCCTTTCCGATTTGTGGAACGAAGAACTGGAGTGTTGCAATTTGCAGACGGTGCAGAACGGCGATATTCTATACTTGTTCCACCCCAAATATATGAAAAGGTTGGTGCGTTATGCCAATGACAACTGGGCTTTGGAAGACTGGGAACTCTTAAACGGACCGTGGAACCATGTTAATACGACCGAAACCACGATTACCGCAAGCGGGACAACCGGCACAATCAACCTGACGGCTTCGGCTAATTTGTTTGCAGAGGATGATGTCGGCAGGCTTATCCGGCTGACGCTTGTTAACGACGATACAACCGCCTGGCAGACGGAAAAAGAGGTAGCGCAAAACGCAATCTGGACTTCTGACGGGAAATATTATCAGGCCTTAAACGCCGGCACGACCGGTAACGTGAAACCGGTGCATACCGAAGGCAGCAAGTCTGACGGGGCGGTTACCTGGAAATATCTGCATGCAGGTTATGGTACCGCAAAAATTACGGAATATGTTTCGCAAACGGGAGTGAAAGCAAGCGTTATTACCGAACTACCGAAAGAACTGGTAACTTCTCATTTTGAATTTGGCATGATTTATCCCGGTAAAAATTATCCGATGTCCGGAACTTTTTATAAAAACCGGTTTTGGATTTTGATTGATGCCGATGACGGATTGAAAGCCTGCGGTTCTTATTCCGGCGATTTTAACAACTTTGCCGATCAGGATTTCGGCGAAGTTACCGATGAATGTGCAGTAACCGTGCCGGTCAATTCAAAAGAATATAATCAGGGGCGCTGGATTGCCGCGGCCGATGTTTTGTTTGTAGGAACCTCAAGCGGCGAGTTTTATATTGATGCCGTTTCAAACGGGTCGGCTCTGGCGGCGGATAATGTTGCTATCCGCCAGATTTCAAGCATAGGCAGCAAACCGATTGAGCCGGTGGCAATCGGCGGGCATGTGCTGTTTGTCGACCGTTTCGGCACGTCAATACGCGATCTGGTTTATAGCTACGACCGCGACGGCTATGATCCGCTTGATGCCTCGATCCTCGGGCGGCATTTGCTGGTTTCGGGTATTGTGGCCTGGGACTGGCAGGACTGTCCCGATAAAATATTGTGGCTGGCGATGGCCGACGGGAGACTGGTTTCGTTTACTTTTGACGCTCAGCAGCAGGTGGCGGCGCTGGCCTGGCATGATTTGTCGGGAGCAGTCGAAAGTATTGCCGTTATTCCCTCAAACGATGAGAGGCGCGACGACGTGTGGCTGGCGGTGAAGAGAACAATCGGCAATGTTTGCAAGCGGTATGTAGAATGGATTGACAGCGGCACCAAGGAAGAATACGGCGCCGATGTGGAAAGTATCAGCGATCCGGACAAAAGAGAGGCGGCGGAAATCGAATTTGTGCGGGACAACAGCTTTTTTGTTGACAGTGGGCTGGTTTATAACCGCCCAACAGGCGACACCGCAACCAAACTGACGGGGTTTGAGCATCTGAAAGGAATGGAGGTGGCCGTTTCCGCCAACGGAATGGAGCGGCCGCATCAGATTGTTGCCGATGACGGCTCGATTACAATAAAAGAAACGGATGTGCGGGTGGTGGTAGGCTTGCCGATGAAATCCGTTATGGTGCCGCAGAAAATATATCTGCCGACAGATTCCGGCTATGGGCTTTCTGCCGTGCAGCGGATTGATCACCTGACGCTGATGGTCTATCGCTCTTATGGCGGCAAGGCCGGCGCAAGCTATGACAAAATGCAGGAGATACTTTACCGCACCTCAAGCGAGCTGGCGGGGCATGACGTGGAGCTTTTTACCGGTAACGTGGTTATCCCGTGGCCGGCGGGCTCTTCTCTTGTTAAAAACAAAGGAGCGAATATCATTATTGAAAACGAGAGCGTTTATCCGATGCATATTCTGGCGCTTGTGCCAAGCATGGCAAGCTCCGGCGGTTGACAGCAGAGGAATTGTTCTGTATAAAAAGAAAGCCCGGTGTTGGAGCACCGGGTATTCAATAACCTCTGAAAGAAGTTGACCTATAACTTCCTCAAGATGGTTATAGTATAAGTCCGAAAACCGGATTTGTCAACTTCTTTCATACAAGCGAAAGGAGTGACGGCAATGATAGTGAAAATTATTATTGTCATACGAAAAATAAAAATTTTCTTCCTCGTCAGGAAGTAGATTTTGGGAGGAGAGCAGAACTGCTCTCCTTTTTTGTTGGAGAAAAAGGCATGATAAGAGCTTTTTGGAAATCGGATCTGGCGAAAATGGAAATTCAGCCGGAACAGGCCGATGAGGTGGCGGCGGCGGTTATCCCCGCAAACGCGGAAACCTTTTTGGTCGACAAAACGGTGGTGGCGGTGATCTGGTATGAGGAAATAAGCCCGAAAAGGTTTATTCTGTTTGCCATAATCAATAAGAAGGCCGGCAAAAAACTTTTTGCTTTCGTCAAGGCTTTGAAACTGATTATTGACAACCGCAGCCGGGAGCTTGCGGCAGAAAGGCTCGAGATGACCGTGCTGGCCGGTTTTAAGGCCGGAGAACAGCTGGCGCGGATGCTCGGTTTTGAATGCGAGGGGATAATGCGCAAAGCCTATCTCGGCAAAGATTATAAACTTTTTGCAAAAATTTACGGAGAGTGAAATGAGCGCGGGAGTGATGGGTGTGATGGCCGGCGTTAATACCGTCATCAACGGATATCAGGCTTATCGGCAGGGCAAAGCTCAGGCAGAGGCCTATAACGCAAACGCTGATATTTTGCGCCAAAATGCGGCGCAAACTCGACTGGAAGGAGCGTTAAACGAAGATGCAACGCGCAGCCAGAACCGCCAGCAGATGGCTTCGACAAGGGCCTTGATGGGCGAGATGGGAATGGCTGACAGCGCAACTTCGGTCGGCGTTTTGGCACAAGATGCCGCAAACGCCGAACAAAATGTCTTAAACCAGAGGTATCAGACGGAAACAACGGCCAGAAACTATATGCAGCAGGCGGCCGATTTGAATTATGAGGCAAAACTGGCCAAAAGGCAGGGCAAAAACGCTTTTCGCATGAGCCTGCTCTCCGGTGCGGCAAACGGTGTGGGGGCTTTTTACCGGGCCAGCCAGCCGAAAGATGAAGAAGGACAGAAAAAATATTCTTGGTTGTGGGGTGAGTGATGGTTGGAAATATTCAAAGAGGTTATATGAACGGCACGAAACTGTTGACCGAGAAGCGCTCGACATGGCGCGACAACGGAGTTTCGCAAGTGGTGGAAGCGGTGGGTGATGCCGCGGCGGCAAGAAGAGATTTTCTCGACAGGGAGAAGAATCTGGTTTGGAAGCGCTTAAACCTTGAGGCGGCCAAATTGCAGGAAGAAGAGCTGGCGGCCATCAATACGGCCTCGTCCATCGATGAAATCCCCGGAATTATTGACGGTTTTGAAGAAAAACTGCGAAACAACATGAAAGACCAGAAATGGGGCAAAGAATGGATGGAAAACCTCGGCAATGGTTTTTTGAGCTATAACGAGCGGGATGTGGCCTCGGCCGTGCGCGGCAAGGAAAAGGAATTTGAAACCATCAATCTCAACAATACTTTAAAAGCCTATGCCGATAAAATTGCCGCCGCGCCGGAAGACGAGGCGGTTTTTTTATCCGCCGATGCCGATAAACTGATTGATGGAAGCGCGTATCTGACGCCAACGGAAAAAGAAGAAATTAGAAGCCGGTTTACCAACCTTACCATCAACGGGATGGTGAGCACTAATCCGGAGACCGCCAAAAAAGCATTGTCGGAAAACGGACGTTTCAGAAACCTGACCGATCTGCAAAGAAAAGATTATCTGCAAAAAGCCGACGATATGCTGGCGGCCCGTGAGAAAGACCGGCTGGTGGCGGAAGAAAGGGCGAGGAAAGAAATAACTGCGGCCGCAACCAATGAGTTGGGAGCTGCCAGTATTGACTATACATTGGGTGAAATAGATGCCAGCCAGGCTTTGGAATTGGTTAAAAAATATAAAAACATAGCTCCCAAGTCTGCTCAAAGTTTGCTTAATCAAATTACCGGTAAAACAGCTGAGGCAGATAACCCGGAAATTTTGGCACAGTTAAGGCAGAAAGTTGTCGATAATAAAACGGACGTGCGCGCCATTACCATAGCACGGTTAAGGGGCGATATTACTTCTTCTACGGCTGATGAACTGATCAAAAGGGGAAAGGCTTTGCATGGTTGGACGGAGGAAGAAAATGTTGGCATTTCCCCACAAAATCTGTTGCAGAAAGCTTATGCAGGTGAAGATATGACATCCTACATCGATGAAGGACTGGTAGCAGGAACGATGACAAAAACGCAGGCCGATCGACTTGAGAGAATATCGGCGAGGGTGAAAAAATATGCCCCGGAGTATCAAGAGGCCATTGAAATGATAAATACCGGCGGAATTGTGTCCGATTTTCAGATCACAAATCTTGATTTGGGGGATGATGCAAAAACTGATCTGAAAAATTATCTGACGGAAAAGAAAGAACATGAATCAGTTGTTGCCGGTAAATTGTTTGATGATTACAGCAAACTTATTGTTAATTCTGAGGGAAGTATTAGTGAGGCTACACTGAAAGCGTTGCCGGGCTGGGAAAAAATGACTTCCGAACAGCAGGATAATCTTTTGCAGGGAGCTGAAAAAAAGAGCAATAATATTTTTTTGCGGCAACAAAATATTATTTCAGGTCAGATAAATGCAGGTGCTATTAGAAATACATCTGAATTAGCGGAAAGAATTGCTTCGTTCGGTTGGGGATATGAGCAGGGAGCAATGGTACAAAAACTGCAAAAAGAGTTGGCTTTAAAACAAACAGATGCATATGGTGTTTATTCAAAAGCAATAGAAATTGCTAATAACAATATGGGATCTATTTTCAGCCAAGATAATGAAACAACGCTTGAACTGGAAACAAAAGAAAAAGTTCGCGACTGGATTTATGATGTTTATATGAAAGGCATGGATAAAGGTCTTTCTCCAACAGAACTGGCGGAATCTCTTTCGCCTGAAAATATATTGAAATATGTGGAGAGCGTGCGGCCGTCCGTGTCAGATATTCTATCGGATGTCAGCGGGTTGAATTTGACAAAGGAAAATTTGGAAATGAACCGGGATGCCGTGGTTGTGAAAAATAAAGAAACGGGAATTTACGAATTAAATGAAAATGCCGGGCTGGAAAATATTTTTGATTATAGAAATTCTCTGGATGCTTTTGTACAAAACGGGGGAGACAGAAAAACCGCTGAGGATATGAAAAAACAGACAGACAGGGCTCTTTTACAAAAAATAGCTGAATTAGACAATGACAGAGATGGGGGGACTATTCTTGGCAATGCGTATCGGGCGATAAACTTAAAATTTGGCAATAATCTCTTAATTAGTGAGAAAGCTGCCTTAATACAAGATATAGGAAATTTATTGAAGTTAAACGGTATTCGCTTTGACAACTATGAAAAAAATTATTTAGGCGGATTGATTAAAATTTCAACACCGGCTGAAAATGAAAATGGTCAATCTTTTGACCGGCAGACTTTGACAGATATGATCGTTAAAAATGTGCTTATCCGGTTTGTGCAAAATAAAAATCCGGGGTTAAGTATGACTGAGGCCATGGCGGTGGTGAACGGTACAGATATTGTGAAAATCAACGAAATGGGGAGTTCTGCTCCAGTGGAAAATACTTTGCCCGGAAATATGAAAATCATTGAACAAAACGGGCAGACATACAGAACTATGCAGGATGCTCAGGGACGGGAATATATTTTTTAGGAAAAGAAAATGAAAGAATTGGAAAATAAAATTTCAAGCGTGTTTTTACCGGAAAAGCAGGTTGTTGTGAATGCCAGAGAAACGGATACGGCTGACAGTATTCGATATAAATATGATATAGCTTTTGATGGGCAATCTCCACGCAGCTATATTGCAATGCAAAAAATGCCGGAAGATGACGATTTTGTTGAAAAAGAAGTTGTTGCCCCTGCTTTTGCTAGGGTAAGAAAAAGAGAAAACGAAAATAAGCTTAATTTAGGAAGTTCTTCTCGTAATGGGCTGATCCGAGACAGGGGGCTGTCTGATGTGAGGGAAGAAAAAGAAGGAAATACCGACTATGTTGCTCCGGTATTTAAGGGAGCAATCGGTGGTGCGGCTGAACGTGCATGGACGGCTTTTTCTTCTGTCTATCATAGTGGGATGGATTTAGGTTCCTGGATTGCTGAATTGAAGACAGGGGATGAGAAAAATACAAATATAGATGAAGAAATAAGACGGTCTATCGTGCAAAGTATGATGGCCAAAGAAGAAGTGATGAAATTTCTTAATTTGGTGCCGGATGAAAATGACAGTCAGGCAGGGTATGAGTTGGGAAATGTGTTTGGTTCTGTTTTGGAATCTTTTGCCATCGCCGGATTAACGAAAAGCACTTCGGCAATGGCCGCTTACATTGGTTTAAGTAGTGGCGGCGGAGCTTATGAAGAGTTGAGAACCGGTGGTGTGCAACCTCTGGAATCAGTGGCGGTTGCTTTTGGCGTTGGCTTTACCGGCGGTATGCTTGAAAGATATGGACTTCATAATTTGATAGAGGCGTGGAGCACCAAGCGTTTACGTTCTGCCGTTTTTAAGTCGATGGCCGGTGAGTTTCTTCAGGAGGCTTCGCAGACCGGAGCAGAAGAATTGTTGATGGCACCCTATCGAGAAGGTTATCAGCCGGAAATATTAAAAGAAATGGCAACCGCCGGTGTTTATGGTTCAATCGGAGGTTTGTTCGGTTTTGGTTTGGGGCGCGCCATGAACACCAGAGCCCGTAGTTATTATAAAAGCTTATTACAAAAAGATTATAATATGTCGCCGGAAAAAGCTGATGAATTAGTGGAGGCGGCTTTTCTTGACAATGATCAGGCCAAAACTGAATTAAAAGAGTTGCTTGATAATGAAACGATAGCAACACTTGAAAATGATAATGCTGTTGAAGATGCCAAGCAGGTTATGCAAGAGGGGAAAGACTTGCTCGATCGGATGCTTGCACAAAGGGCTGCCGGGTTGTCCGATGAAATGCAGTCGCGTGTGGACGAAGTAGAAGAGAGTTTGCGCCAAAATGCCATTAACAACGGACTGGATGAACAAGAGGCGGCCGCAACGGCTAATCTGGGGGCGTCGATTGTGCGCAAAGTTGCAGAACTTGCACGGGAGCAGGGGCTGGATGTTAATGAGGAAGTTGAAAGAGCTGCCTTTTCTTTGCAAGATCGACAGAATCAGGAAAAAATGGTAGATGAGAATTTTCAGGAAGTTCGTTCGGATATGGTTTCGCCGGAAGAAAGGCAAAACGAGCTTGATGAAGAACGGATTGCCATGATGGTCGAAGACGGCGGGATGAGTGTTGAAGAGGCAACCTTCAGGGTAAAGACCGGACGGGAACCGACAGAGCTTGACGAAGCGCTGGGGTATGATTTTGTTCCGTATAAATTGGGAGAAGCTATCCGGCGGATAGATGCGGAGAGGCTGGCGTTTGAGAAAAAAGACATCAATCCCGATTTGATAGGAAGAGGAAGTGAAGTTAAGGAAGCGGTTGACATCAACCGCTTTTTTACTGACCGTAAGACCAGCAAAGACATCAGTATTGATGAGGTGATGGCAGCGGTGGATGCAAATGTCGGTAAAAATGAAAACGGTGTGCGCGTACTGAAAAACAGCGTTACCGGAGAAACGGCGACTTTGTCAAATAATTCTATCAGCAAAATGTTTGATACAACTCGCAGTCGCCAAGATGGAAACATCGGCGGTATTTTGGGCAAAGAGGCAATAGCGAACATCGGTCGCATTTTTGACACGGCGGTGTTGATAAAAACAACGCCGGATGCCAAACACGGTACGAAAAACAGAATCCGTCGTTATGCCAACGTCATCCGTTCCGACGGAGAAAATTTTATCGTCAAGATGACGGTGAAGGAACTGGCCAACAAGCGACCAGAACTGACGGATATTGAAATTGATGATAACGAGGGGCGGGATTTATCTGCCTATGACATGAAAGTAGGCAGAAAAAATACCGCCGTAGATGCCTTTGGCAATCTCACCACGGATAAATCCGCGGTTTCCAGCGGTAATGATATAAGTATAAACGATTTGATTGATTTTGTCAACAGTTATTCAGAAGACAGTATCCAAATTGATGGTAAAAACAAAGCCGCGCGTAACAGCTTAGGGCGGCGGATTGCTCGTACGGAAGAGGGGCTGCGTGCCTTTTATGAATGGTTTGGCGACAGTTTGATCGTTGATGAAAACGGCCGGCCGCTGGTGGTGTATCATTCATCACCGGCAGAAAATATAGAAGTGTTTAACAATAGCGATAAGCCGGGCTTTTATTTTTCTGACAGTGAAGCCTCATCTAAGACTTATGGCAAAAATAAATATCCCGTATATTTGACAATGAAAAATCCGCTTGTTGTTGATTACAACTATAAGTATTACTATGAAGAACTGGAAGTGCATGGACAAAAAATGGGAAAAGACACAGGATATGCGTCAACAAGCGTTCCCTCTATGACAGATATTGCCAAGTATGCGCAAGAGCACGGATATGACGGTGTTATTGCAAAAAATGTTATTGACAGTGCAGATGTTGGAAAATTATCCGGCGGACCGAATGAGGAGCGGAAAAAAGAGCTGCGCAAGCTTTCTTTAGAAGAATTGAATAGGATGAGCGGAGATGAGGGAAGCGTTGAAACGGGTATTACTGCGCTTGGCGGAAAACGCAGATATAAGGAATATCTGGTCGGTATTATTGAGCAAAATGAAAGGTTTTCTGGAGAAAACAGAAAAAAATTAAGTTCAACGACCTATGTCGTCTTTTCTCCCAATCAGATAAAATCCGTGTACAACCGCGGGAGTTTCAGCCGGACCGACGATAATATTTATTATCAGACGGGGGCGGAATTTGGATGGCCGGATTATCAGGAGATAAGAGCAAGCGAACATTATGCGGATGTTAAACAGGCGGCGGACAATGTTTTGCGGATGATTGCACCGGATGTAGATTTTGCCGATAAAACCATGAGTATTAACCGAAACGGGGGTATTTCTTCTTATGTCAAAGGGCAAACAAAAGCAGGAGATCCATTTACCATAAGAATATCTGACCATCCGACGGTTCACGATTATAATAATATTTCCGTTTCGTACAGAGAAGACATCGCCGTTATACGCGATATGTGGAAAATATTTCTTGATTCACCTCGTCTGGCCGCAGAAAGAAAACAACAGCAGGATGTGGCGGCAAAAAAATATATTGCTGATAATCTGCCGCCGGAATATGTGGGCTATTACCGGCAAAATGGATTGAAAGCTTTGAAAAAGGCGGTAAACGAAGGACAGTTGCCGCCTTTTAATTTTACCTTTAACAGGGAACAGCAGAAAATTTACGGAAGGTTTGGCATTTCCTGGAAAGATGTGGAGAATTTTATAAAAGAAAACGGCGAGACGTATTTTCAGACGGGGGAAGCAAAAGATTTATATGCAACGCATAATATGAATTTGGCTGGTGTAAAAGGGGCGTTAAAACTTGGTGGTCTGGCTATGCCGTCTTTGGCTTTGCGTAAAGTTTCTCAGGGCAATATAAATCAATTTGGTGAGATTGTTTTTGTGGGAAATGAAAAACTGGCCACCCCGTCGCGCGGAACCAATGTATATGATAGAGATGCCTGGACGCCTAGCATTGCCTATCAAATTAAATATGAGTTGTTGCCGGAAGCCAATAATTTCATCAAAGAAACGCTTTCCAAAGTTGGACGGGAACGTGATTTATCAATGTTTGTGTACAATATAAATGATAATATTACATCTCCACGAAGCAATGGTATGGCTATTGAGTTATATGCCATTGATAAAGGGTTGGGTGAAGATTATAATCAATACGAAATAATGAACTCGCAAGAGTATGTAGAATGGTATGAAGATAATTTGATGTCTCATGCCGAACCTTATTTGTTAACGGAAAATTCTACCAACACTGACATGGTAAGGAAAAAACTTACTCTTGATAATATTATGAAGGTATTGAAAAAGCAGGAAAAAGAAAGCGGTGGTTTTCTGGGAAATTATCCTGATATCAGCAATATTTTGAATTATTTTGCATACAAATTCAAAGATCTGAAAGAAATAAGAAAAAATAAGCATAAATTGGTGTCTAAAGAAGAGCAAGTCGAAGCTGTCCGTGAATTGAATGAAAAATTTTCTAATTTGGTTGAACAAGTGGCAACCGCAAACGAACAGTCCTATTTTGATACTCTAAGCGATGTTGCTGTTACAATTATTGACAGGGATACCAAAGCTTCCGAAAAATTAAAGAGCAGAGGACTGAAAGGCCCTGAAAATCTTGATGAAATCGTGGAAGATATAAGAGAAGATATTATAAATATTCCTACTGATTATTTTGAGGTTAAACCCCGAAGAATAGTTGATTTCAGCGAATTTTCGGGAGTTATTATTCCCAAAGGCAAAAAATATGATGAAGTTGCGGATGTTTTGGAAAAAGAGCATTTTTTAACAGTTGAAAGGGTCGAGGAAAACAATGAACAAGAATATAGTGAGGCCTTGAACAATATTTATGATGCAGCATCAACAACGTTTTTCCAAACAGGGGAAAAAACTGTTGGCAGGCGTGTTTACAGCGTATTTGATTTGAAAGTTGGTGATCATACGGCAATCGGTGATGTGCAGGAAATTGATAATGAAAACCGGACGATAAAAATCAATGACCGGATTTATTCTATGCTTTTGTTGGATACACAGATACAGTATAAGGGGCTTGTTGTTAATGATGCTCCTGTTGGAAATGTGGAGGAGAATGATTCCGAAACCGAACAGGTTGAAAAAATTAAAAAAGCGGAAGAAAATCGTCCGGTCGTTGAGGAACAAAAACGAAATAACCGGGAGTATAACCAGAAAGCAAAGGATTATTTCGGAATTACTAATAATTTGGATGTTGGCGGTTATATTTTGACAGACGGTGATGTTTTGGATTTGAGCGGAAGAAAATTCGGCAGTGATGGCAAAAGTCGCTCGATTGACCATCGGGAAATATCAGATGCCTTTGAAGATTATAGTGTGTCTATGGAAGATTTTATCAATTCCGGAAATATTCGTTATATGCCGGAAAGCAACAGCATACTTATGTCTGATGTGCCGACAGCTGAACAATATAAAGTTATTGAAAAAATAATTAACCGGGCGGATGGTGAAGTCCGGGTAGAACTTATGAATGATGCTAATAATTGGGGAAGTGATAAGGACTTTTCCAGGGAATATCCGGTCGGGACGACGTTAACCAAAATCAAAAGAGATATTAACGCTTTTTATCGAGGCGCTGGTGTTCGTGATATTATGCAGTTTCTCCAAACAGGGAGAACAGCAGCGCAGAAAAGCCGGCTGCTTTATCCGGTTATGGGGCAATATGAGCCTTTGACAAAAGTGATCACCCTGTTTAAGGGACGGGATAAAACAACATTTACGCACGAGATGCTGCACCACTATTTGCCTATTTATCTGAATCTTTTGGAAAGAGGCGGTAAATGGGATAGTTTGCGAGGGCTGTATGATGAACTGGGCGTGAGCCGAATGGCGGATATGGGGCGCGAGGAATGGGAAAAGCTGGTGGACATGGGCACCAGCTATATTTTTTATAATCAGGCGCCGAATGAGGCCAGCAAAAGCATATTTGAATATGCCAAGCAATGGATGATAGACGCCTATAATACGGTGAAGCGTTTTATTAAGCCGAGTAAAGAAATAGAACAATTTTTTGATGAGTTGCTTTCCGGAGAAGAAATGCCGGATATTACCAATTTGCGCGGGCGGGCTGCGGAGTTGGCCAAAATTTTGCAAGGGGCCAAAAATGGGCAGGAGTTGACCGTCAATGGTTTAAGTTTGCGGGATATTTCAAAGCTGCGGCAGGCTTTGTATGCGCGAGTTCCCGCTGCCGGCAAAACGTTGGCCGATGAAATCCGTGCCGCCGGCGGTATTGATACGGAATCGGAACTTGCCAGACAATTAGGTTATGACAGCCGCAGAGGAACGGAAACCGGCTTTTGGAACTATAAAGGAGCCATTAAAGACGAATCGCAACTGCTTGAGTTTTTGCGTGAGCACGGATATTTGCCGGACACGACTGAAAACACCTATGAGGAAACCTCTGCCGTTTGGGACAAAGTGCAGAGCCTGATTGATGAACGCGACAGTACTTACAATGAGCAAGAAAGAGCTAGGCAGATGAAAAGAGAATCAGCTCTTGCCGCCGGTGAAGTCGTGAGCCAGATATTGGATGAACATTATATCGGGGATGTGAAAAAACTTGAAGAGGATTTGCGGGCGGCGACCAAAATGCTGGCAGATAAAGGAGCGGCCGCGGTAGACAAAACAACTCTTGATTATTTGACTTTTGCGGTCAGACAGATGGAAGGAAATTACCGCCGTTTGCTTTATGCCGACAAGGAAAAAAGATATAATTATCAGGAGCAATTAACAAAGTTTATTAAGGATTTGCCGCTTGATTATAACCATAAATCGAAATTTATGGATAAAATAAGAATGGTAAAAGACGAAAGAACTTTTAATAAATATTTAAATGAAATTAAAGAACGGACGGAAAAATATGTGGCGCAAGAGCAGCGACGGATGCTTTCCGACCTGATTCAGTCGGAAGTGAAAAGCAGTCGGCCGCGTAAAGTGATGGCGCAAAAATATGATTATGAAAACAACGTGTTGTTTAAAGATTTGCGCGACTATAATAAGTTGACGCAAGCCTCGGCCGCGGCACAACTGTATGCGCTTGATGAACAGGAAAAAGCAAGGGAGGAATCGGGAGAAAACCCCGGCAGTCGCGGATATTTGCTCAGACGGATGTTTTTGGAATATAAGGCCAACGGTATGGACAGCAGTCCGGAACTGATGCGCCAGCTTTATGAGATGATCGGCGAGGCCAAAGAAATCGGGCGGATGGCCAAAGATGAAAAAGAATTTGCCAAAAGCTTTGAAAGGGAAGAAGAGCGAGAGCAGATTATTGATAAACTGGCGGCCTCAAAAGCAGATAAAAATAAATTTACCACGAAGTTGGCCAATGTTTACAGGCGGGGGGTGAGCAACCTTTATTCTATGCTGAACTCTATTGCCGGAAAGGATATTGCCGATAAATATGAGATGGAAACGGTGATGAACCGTGCAGAAATGGCAGAAAATAAGCATTTGAAGGAAACAAACGCCAAAGCAGAGGCTATTTATGGCGTGAAAAGCTACGGCGATCTTTTGAATGTAATGGCAGATAAAGGGCAGGCTGTTGGTGTTTTGTATCGCCGACAAACGGATATTGAGGAAGGGGAGCAAACAGAAAGGTATAATGAAAATTTCAAGTATGATGTTTCGATTTTGGATATTGTTGATATTTATAATGCCATTAAAAACAAAAAGACCAGAGAAGATTATGAGAAGGCTTACGGTGCGGATCAGATCAACCGTTTAATATCTTTGCTTTCACCGGAAGACAGAGCATTCGGCGATATGCTGATGGAAGATGTTAACAGTCGTTTTCCCGAGCTGAACAAGGTTTATGTGGCAACTTACGGAATGGACTTAAAGAAAGTAGATAACTACTGGATGGGGAGCGCCGAACATCTGGAACCGGTGGATATTTTTAATGATTTTCGGCAACAGTCGACTACGCCGGGATTTTTTAAGGAAAGAACGGCAAGCACCGTTACGCCGGTTGCCAAAAATGCCTGGATAAAATATCAGAAACATATTTCGCAAAGCTATTATATGACGGAGGTTGCTGCTAAGTATAAGCAGTTGTCCGATGTTTTTAATTCTAAAAGGATTAAAAATCTGATACAAAATCGTTATGGCGAAGGTGTTTATAATACCTTGACAAAGCAAATTCAGAATATCGGTCTTAATGCGCAGAGCCCGCGCTTGGATGATGTGAGCGGATTTTTCCAGAAACTGCTAAACAACTGGGTGGGTGCCAAAGTATCATTGAATCCGGTTGTTTTTGTGGGACAGATGACTGCCTTTACAAACTATGCCGAAGGTGTGAAAACTTCAGCTTTCCTGAAAAATTTGGCTTACGCTTTGCGGCATCCGATTGAAGCAAAAGATTTTATGATGAAACATAACGGCGACTTTTTGCGTAACCGCTATGAATCCGGTTTTAGCGAAGCAATGAGCGCTTTTATCAATGACGCCAAGGAAACAAGCGGTATAAGGTTTGGTTTTAGCCCCAAAGCGAGGTTTAACCTGACGAATGCTTTAAGTTTTCTTGTTAGGCAGGGTGATTTGGCCTCGCTTATCTATGGTGGATACGGACAGTTTAAAACAATGCTTGACAGCGGGATGAGTGTTGAAGAGGCTAAAAAGAAGTATGAATTTTATACTCTGCGTTCTCAGCAAAGCGGTAATGCCGCGTCTATTTCTGACTGGCAACAGCAGAGGGGATTTGCAAGATTGTATCTTGCGTTCAAAAACACATCGATGCAATATACGCGCAAAATTGCCGACACAATTATTATGCTTAACAGCGGTGATATAAGCCGGGCCGAAGGAACAAAAATATTAACCAACTATTTGCTGATTCAGCCGTCGTTGTGGGTAATTGCCAAAAATATTGCTAAGTCTTTGCTGGGGCTGGCAGATGATGACGATGAATTTGATGACGGGGTGTTGGAGCAGTTGCTTGTGAACCCGATTGAGGGCGTGCCGCTTATCGGAGATATGGTGCGCTGGGGATATAATGAAGCGGCCGGAGAGAAGAATTATTCTTTATTTTCGACGCCGTTGCTTGATGATGTGGAAAGAAGTTTTCGGAAAGCTTCTAAAGAAGAAAAGGATGTTTACGATTATGCTGATATAATTATTCCGTTTATTGAAATGCTGACTTCCGTGCCGGTGGCAACGGCCAAACGATATATTAAGAAAATTGATGAAAGCGATGGTGAATAAAAAGGATTTTACAATTATAAATTATTGTGTCATTATTAGAAAAATTTATATTTTGAGGAGTGCGAGATGTTTGCTTTTCAAATTTTTATAGCGTTGCTTGGAGCTTTGTTGTGTTATTCTGCTATTATGGCGGTTGCGAGGTCTGAGAAGGTTAAAAAATCAATGAAAAGTTATATAAATAATACAGAGAATGTTGCTGAAGGAGCAAGAGCCTGTGTTTATTGGATAAGAAATTTTATTATATTAAGCTGTTTTGTAATATGTTGGGGTACAGGTTTGTTTTTTCTAAGACATTTTACTAAAATTTGCGAGTTTACGCCTTTGCTGACAGGACTGGCGCATGCTTTGTATATGTGGTTATTTTTGCATTTCTTTTTTAAGATTAAAAAGAATTTGAAAGCTAAGTAACTTGACAAACTTTTAAGTTTTTGTTTATTATTATATTGATAGGGATTGAAACCCCTTTGCATTAGCGGATAACCGCCCGAAAGTTTCGGTTTTTTATTTTGAATTATTGTTGCGGATAGCACGAATATACTGAATAAGTGCAAGTGTCTAATGCCACTGTTTCAATATCCGCAACGCCTGAATTTTGAAACGGGAGCATTAGCAATGACAAAATCAGATAAAGAGTTGGAAGTTGAGAACGAGGTGCTGAAAAGTACCTTGAGTTTTGTGTTGGCCAAGCTGAAAGAAGTGGTTGAGCTGCTGGAGGGAGGCCGTCATGAGTAATATTGTGCAATTTCATGAACACAAGATTGAGCTTTTGCGGCACAACGGACAGGATTATATGACACTCCCTCAAATCGAGGGAGCGTTGGGTTTTTCAAATTCAGGGAAGGCCGTATCAAATATTTTCAACGCACACAAGGAAGAGTTTGACGAAGAAATGAGCTGCCTGGTCAAGCAGGGGCGGACGCGGGTGCGGATATTCAACCGTGAGGGCGCCTGGCTGATCGGTATGTTTGCCCGCACGCCGAAAGCGGCGGAATTTCGTCGCTGGGTGTTGAAGGTGTTGAAAACCGCGGCCGACGGTCCGGCGGCGCCGGCGTTGCCGGTTGCGGATGCGGAACTGAAAGACTGGTGCGCGAGCGTTTTGGCACTCTCGATTGAAAACCGGGTGAAAAAAGCGGTGGAGGCCGAGCGAAAACGAATCCTTGAGCAGATCAAGGCGATTGCCGGGTAATTATTATTTGCAACTAAACGATAGATGAGAACAAGGGAGTTGTCGAGGATGGTTCGGCAGCTCCTTTTTTGTAACCGGCCGTCCTTTAAGGGCGGCTTTTTTTATGGAGGAAAAATTGACGCTATTATCGGATACAAGCAAAGTCAATTATGTGGCGGACGGGAGCGCAACTGAGTTTCCGGTGCCGTTCAAATTTGACAATAACGCCGACGGGACGGCGGAGATAAAAGTTTATTTCGGCGACGGGGACAATATTGAGGTATTGACGGAAAACACCGATTATACGGTTGAAGGGAGCGGTGCGGAGATTACCGGCAAGGTTGTTTTTGCCTCAGCACCGGCAGAAAACTCAAAACTTGCAATTTTGCGCAATAAGCCGCTGTTGCAGGAAGCGGACTATGTCAACGGGCAGCTTTTTGATATGGAAGAGCTGGAGAACTCGCTTGACGGTATATACATGGCGATACAACAGTTGAACGAGCAGATTTCCCGCGCGCTTTTGGTCGATCCGGTATCAGGCGATGATCCGAACGGGATTGTGCAGACCGTGCTTGAGTATAAAAACGCAGCGCAGCAGGCGGCAAACGAGGCTTTGGCCGCGGTGGCAGAAGCTCAGGAAGTGGTGGACAAGCTGGGCAAGCTGGCTGATGAGATCAATGGGGAGGTTATCTGATGGGGACGGTTGTTGAAAAGATAGAATATATTGCCGGTACAAAAGAGGCTATTAAAACGGCAATTAAAAACAAGGGCGTGGCGGTGGCGGATACGGATACTTTCCGCAGCTATGCCGATAAAATTGCGGAGATTGAGGGCGGAAGCGGAGCGACCTTTGAGGCCGTAAACGGTATGGGAGAAATTCCGGCTGCGGGGACAAAAGTGTACGTTCAGCCGGTTAATCAGGAAAGCCAGTTTTATGCCCAGTTTACAACGCCGACGCCGTCGTATTATCCGCGGTTGCTTTTGAACACCGTTTCCATCCGCGGAAAATATAATGGCCAGGTTTATTCTTTTGACCCGGACACCGGGGCGACGCTGGTTTATAATGATGGCGGGACTACCGACTTTATAAAGTACCTGTCAAATAATAGGTGCTATATGCAAAGTCAGAACAGCAGCAACAGCCCAAAAAACATCTTAAAAGAAAACAATTTTTCGGAGCTTTCGTATTCTTCGACGTATGCCGGGATTTTGAACGATAAATACGCCTTTGATTCGACGACCGGTGTTTTAAAGATTTACAAATTTGAAAACGACAGCATCGGGGAAGAAGTGTCCGCTTTCCCGGAGCGGGCGTATCCGTGCCGGGTGATCGGGCTGCATAATTCGGAAATCTTCTTTAT
Source organism: uncultured Alphaproteobacteria bacterium (assembly GCA_944390375.1). Lineage (GTDB taxonomy): Bacteria > Pseudomonadota > Alphaproteobacteria > RF32 > CAG-239 > JAFUYI01. Next base: position 24,249 of record CALXPZ010000009.1, read on the forward strand.
CTGGACAGGGAACAAGGTTGTTCCCTATCAGATCAATCTCCTAGAGCAAACCTGCACCAAGCTTGGGGACGGGAGCACGGTTGCAAACGTCTATTGTCTGGCCGGGGTAACGCTGGACAATCAATATCTGGTGCTTACCAAATATCAAAGCGGGGAAGTTTACAAAATCAACGCTGATTACAGCCTGACATTAGAGGGAACAATATCGCTTGACGGCAATATCAGCTTTAACCCGTACAACGGTATTTTGCTGACGTCGCACGTTTCCGACAATACGCTGCCGCCGTCGATGTGGCAGTACGCAGACGGGGCGTGGACGCAGTTGCAGTTTGATACCACGGGGACGACACAACCGCAGTTTCATTCGGCCATGCCGACCGTTAATGCCGACGCCTCGTATTTGCTGTCTGTTGCTAATACCGCCTCTTATTTATACCAGCTCGAAAAAACGGATGGCGGGTATAAGGCGGTGGCCTGTATCAAAAACAACTTCACCAGCGAGGGCTTTACGGCCTTCGTGCAATCCGGCGATGAGGACACCCTGACGCTGACAACGGCGCTGCCGGAAACGGGCGGGTGCGCGTCTTCGTCCATCGGTATTACGACGGATCAGTAAAATGGGAAAATTATTCTTCATTTTGTGGCTGGGGCTCTTGCTCTGGCTTTTTTTGTAAAGGATATATTATGCGGCCGGGAGCGGGAAAAGAGTTTGCGGACTATATTCTGCGACGGATGTCAAAAGAGGCAGCCTGCCGGCTTATTGACCAGCTCCCGCTGACTGCTTCGCAAAAGAAAATTTTAACGGAAGTGGCAGTGCTGAATTTGCCGCAAAAGCAAATTGCTTATAATGAGGGTCGGGATGTTAAAACAATCTCCCGGCGGTATAACAAGGCCCTTGAAATGTCCGTTCAGCCTTTGGCGGCTTATCTGATAAGGCTTTTGGAATGCCCCGCAAAGTAGAATGGATGGCGTTCTTTTTAATTATTGTGGCGGGTACTCTGGATATGAAGAAAGTATCCGGAGCTATTTTTATAAAATAAGTTTTCGAGGCTTTCTTCGTTAATTTAACATTGATGGAGAAACGATCATGATGATTAAAACTGCTGACGGAGAAAAATCCGTCGCCTCCAAAGGATTAGCCGGGGCTGCTCTCGGGCTGGCTATTCCGGGAACCGTAGCGCTTGTTAATCAGCTTTCCAACGGCGGCGGCCTGTTGAACGGTTTGTTTGGCGGCTGGGGAAATGCCGGAACCGTTGCGGCCGGTGCAACCGCAGTCGGCGACAGCCGGGTGATTTCCGCTTTGGAAGCTCACATCGCCAAACTTGAAGCTGAACGCTATACCGATAGCGTCGGTATAGATGTTTATAAGGAAGCGATTGCTTTGTCGAATAAGAACGACGACAAAATCAACGCCAATTATAAAGAACTGGCGGCCGCCTTTGCTGCTTTGGACAAACAGGTGGCGGTTGATAAACAGGCAACTGTCGATAACTTTGCTTTCCTGAATAATCGTATTGATACGACCAGAAACGAAATTCTGTGTTATTGCAATGCGACCTTTGTTCCGGGCAAGCTGGTTATGCCGCTGGACAATCTCTGTCCGGAAGCTATGCAACGTTATAACAGTTGGACTGCTCCGACTAATTCGAGCGGTTCGGCAGCAACGGCTAGTGAATAACGCTTGAGGGGAGGCCGGCATTATGGGAAAAATTGATGCAATCGAAGAATTTAGGCAGAAACTTCATCAAATAGAAAACCAGGGCAGCGTTCCGGTGCGGGCGCCGGTCTGGCAGAGGTTTGATGACCTGGTTAATAAAATGTCGAACGATCAGCAGGCTTTTGTCAACAGCAGTGAAAAAGCGTTGGCCAAAAGGCAGGAACTGATGCAGACGTTTAATGACTGGATGTTTGAACGCTTTAAGGATGAGTTTGTACAAATTCCGATGTTTGCCGGCCTTGCCGAAGAGTATGTCAATGTGGTAGCCGAAACAGCGCAGGAGTTTGGGCAGCACGCGGCAGGACTGGAAAAAGAAAACGAGGAACTGCGCCGGCAGATCGCTGAGCTTCGTGCAAAGCAGGGAGACAGGTTGTTATGATTGATAACTTGAAACAGG
>CALXPZ010000010.1 GCA_944390375.1 uncultured Alphaproteobacteria bacterium
CATCGGGACACAACTGATAGCATAGTCTGCCGTGCTCCGTTTCCACAATCATCAGCCGATGCTCACCGGAACCGGACAAGGCGGGATAACTACCCACAGGAAAAAATCCGTCGTCTTTGACGAGATAGGCATCATTTTTCAGTTTCAGCAGCAGATAGTTGTCGTATATTCCCAACTGAATAAAAGGTTCTGCCGAAAAACTGCCGTTACGGAGAGCATAGCCGTATCCGTTCCAGACAAAACTTTCTCCGCTGAAAGAAGCAAAAGGAGCCTCCCTTACCTGGGGAACAGAATTTTTCTCTCCGACAAACAAGCGAAACTCCCCGTCGGAATTGATGATAAAAGCATTATTTTTCTCCGGCATAACGGATGCTTTTTCCTGTTCTGCCAGCCAGAAGCGGGCAATTTTTTCGGGAAGTTCCGTCAAACTGCCGCAGTTCACTGCCGCAAAATAATATTTTTCTTTTTTGCGGATAATCTGCTTTCCCACTTTTCCCGGAGCCGTTCCTTTGTAATAGCGGTTGTTGTCCGCCGGACTGTCGAAAACCGGTACCCCGTTAAAACCAATCAGTTCGCAGTTGGAGGCTATCCGACGGTACGTGTCGTTTTCTTTGATAAACAAACGTTCGCCGATCCGATAGACAACGTCTTTCCAAGCCGGAACCATCATACAGCCCTCTCCCAAAAGAGTGAGTTTTCCGTTTTCCAGGCGGTACGCTTGACCGTCTTGCTGATTAAAAACAATCATATCTTTCATATAGTAAAAAATTAATAATTTAACATCGGAAAGGAGTGTAGCATTTTTTGACAAAAATTACAACAATAAACTCTTCTGTTTTTGCTTAAAAATCAAGCAACCCCGCCTTAACGGACGGGGTTGCAGACAAAAAACGCGGGGTTTCAGTTCAGCTTTTCGGCAAGCAGCCGGTTGACTATCTGCGGATTGGCCTTGCCTTTGGATTCTTTGATGACCTGACCGACAAACCAGCCCATCAACCCGGTTTTGCCTCCTTTATAGGCGCTGACCTTATCCGGATTTTCGGCAATTACCTTGTCGACAACCGCCTCGATGGCGCCGGTATCGGTTACCTGTTTTAAGCCCTTTTCCTCGACGATTTTTTCCGGAGCATCACCGGTTTCGCTCATAATTTCAAAAACGTCCTTGGCGATTTTGCCGGAGATAACGTTCTTTTCGATCAATTCAACCAGCGCACCGAGATTTTCCGCCGATACGGGACTTTCATCAATGGTCAGGTTTTTGCGTTTGAGCATGGCAAAAAAATCGCCCATCAGCCAGTTGGCCACTTTTTTGGCATCGTGGCCGGCAGCTGCTTTTTCAAAGAAATCGGCCACTTCTTTGTTTTCGCAAATAACCATGGCGTCATATTTGGTCAGCCCCAGTTTTTCAACAAAGCGAGCTTTTTTAGCGTCCGGCAGTTCCGGCAATTCGTCCGCCACCTGTTTAATATATTCATCCGTCAGCACCAGCGGCGGCAAATCAGGCTCCGGGAAATAACGATAGTCATGGGCAAACTCTTTTTTGCGCATAACCTTGGTCTGTCCGCTTATCGGATCAAACTGACGGGTTTCCTGCTCTACCGTACCGCCGTTTTCATAAACTTCAACATGGCGGCGAGCCTCGTTTTCAATAGCCTGCATAACAAACTTGACTGAGTTGACGTTTTTCATTTCGCAGCGGGTACGCAGTTCGTCGCTGCCGGCCGGACGGACGGAAACGTTAACGTCGCAGCGCATGGAACCTTCGTCCATATTGCCGTCGCAGGTGCCGAGATAGCGCAAAATGGAACGCAGTTTTTTTAAGAACGCGCCCGCCTCTTCCGGCGAACGGAAATCCGGCTTGGTTACGATTTCCATTAAACCGACGCCGGCACGATTGAGGTCAATAAAAGTTTTGCGCGAGTCAATGTCATGGATCGACTTGCCGGCATCCTGTTCAATGTGCATTCGTTCAATGCGGATATCCTTGCTGCTGCCGTCTTCCAGATCAACGGTTACCACACCCTCACCGACAATCGGATATTGGAACTGGGTGATCTGGTAGCCGGTCGGCATATCGGCGTAAAAGTAATTTTTGCGCGAAAATTCGGAAAACTTGTTGATTTTCGCTCTTAAACCCAAACCGGTTTTAACCGCCTGATGTACGCAGTAGCGGTTCAATGTCGGCAACATACCCGGCATACCGGCGTCAACAAAAGACACGTTTTCGTTGGCATCGGCACCAAAACGGGTGGAAGCGCCGCTGAAGATTTTTGACTCGGAGATAATCTGGCAATGGATTTCAAGCCCGCAAACAATTTCCCACTTTTTTTCTTTTCCTTCAATAATCATGGCTATTTCAACCTTTCAAATCCGCATTCTTTTTCAATGGCAGAGGCCGCTTTGAAGACCGTTTCTTCGTCAAAGGCACGCCCGATCAACTGCAGGCCGAGCGGCAGGCCGTCTCCGGAAAGCCCCGCCGGCAAACTCAGCCCCGGCAGGCCTGCCAAATTGACGGAAACGGTGAAAACATCGTTCAGCCACATATTAATCGGATTTTCTTTCATGCTGTTATCACCGATCGGGAAAGCCGGCGTCGGCGCCGTCGGCGTCAAGATAACGTCGCAGCGGTTGAATGCCTGCACAAAATCGTCGCGGATAAGCCGCCGCACTTTTTGCGCTTTCAGGTAATAGGCATCATAATAGCCGGCCGACAATACATAGGTCCCGATCATAATCCGCCGTTTGACCTCTTTGCCAAAGCCGGCGCTGCGGGTATTGATGTACATATTGTCCAGATGTTCTCCGGGCACCCGCAGACCGTAACGCAGTCCGTCATAACGCGCCAGGTTGGAAGAGGCTTCCGCCGGGGCAATGATATAGTAAACGGCCAGCGCATATTTGGTATGCGGCAGAGAAATATTGACGATCTCGGCGCCGGCAGATTTCAGGATTTCAATTCCCCGATCCCAGCAAGCTGCAATTTCCGGATTCAGCCCTGCCGGCCGGTATTCCGCCGGAATGCCCACTTTCAGCCCCTTAACGCTTTGTCCGAGGGCTTTGGTAAAATCGGGCACCTCTGCTTTAACAGAGGTCGAATCTCTGTGGTCGTAACCGGCCATGACATTCAGCAGCAACGCGCAGTCGCGGACGTCTTTGGCAATCGGCCCCGCCTGGTCAAGCGAAGAAGCAAAGGCAACAATCCCGTAACGCGAGCAACGACCGTAGGTCGGTTTGATGCCGGTAACGCCGCAAAAGGCGGAAGGCTGACGAATGGAGCCGCCGGTATCGGTACCGGTTGCCGCCGCGCAGATGTTGGCGGCAACCGCTGCCGCCGACCCGCCGGACGACCCGCCGGGAACCAGTTTTCTTTCTTCCTGCCAGGGGTTGACAACCGGACCGTAGCAACTGGTTTCGTTGCTGCCGCCCATGGCAAATTCGTCCAGATTCAGCTTGCCGAGGCAGCTTGCGCCGGCAGCAAACAAATTGGCGGTTACCGTCGACTCGTACGGCGGCACAAAGCCGTCCAGAATACGCGAACAGGCGGTGGTGCGAATGTCTTTGGTGCAAAACAGATCTTTAATGCCGAGCGGAATCCCCTCAAGCACACGGGCCGTTCCGTCCCGATAGCGCCGATCGGCTTCTTCCGCCTGTTTCAAGGCGTGTTCCGGCGTTTCCAACACATAGGCGTTCAACGCGCGTCTTTTTTCCATCTCTTTTATGTAGGCCGCAGTCAGCTCGGTTGCCGTAAATTCTTTGTTTTTCAAGCCGTCCAAAGTTTCATGGACGGTCAGAGAGGTTATTTTTTCCATTGCTTTTCCCCTATTCTACTACCTTCGGCACTACAAAATAGCCGTATTCCGCCATCGGCGCGTTGGCCAGGATTTTATCCGCCTGGGAACCTTCGGTAACATTGTCTTCCCGACAAATCAGCGGCAGATCGTTGACAGCAGACAAAGGCTCTACCTCATCGGTGTTGACCTCGTTTAACTGTTCTACCCAGTTTAATATTTTATTGAACTCTTCTTCCGTTGCCTCAATTTTATCATCGTCAATTTTCAGGCGCGCCAAAAAGGCCACCCGGTTGACGGTTTGTCTGTCTATTGCCATTATTTTCTCCTGTTTCCCGAAAAAAAGAAAAGCCATTGAATACGGCTGTACGTCAATGGCTTTTACTATAATTTATCAGCTTAAAAACACAAGCGTATTTTATTCTTCCGACAGCATTTTTCCACATTCTTTGGCATTGTCGAGGTTGATCATGCCGACAATGTGGTAACCGGCGTCAACGTGCAAAACCTCACCGGTAACCGCCGTACCGAGCGGGGACAGCAAAGCCAGCGCCATATTGCCGACTTCATCCTGGGTAACGTTGCGGCGCAGAGGAGCGTTCAGTTCGTTCCAGTGCAAAATTTTGCGGAAATCGCCGATACCGGAAGCGGCCAGAGTTTTAATCGGACCGGCAGAAATGGCGTTAACACGAACATTTTGTTTGCCCAGATCAACCGCCGCAAAACGAACGGAAGCTTCCAGAGCGGCTTTGGCTACACCCATAATGTTATAGTTGGGGAGCACTCTTTCCGCACCCAGATAGGTCAACGTCAGAATCGAACCGCCGTCGTTCATGATCGGCGATGCGCAACGACATACTTCCAAAAACGAATAGCAGGAAATGTGCATCGTGTTGGTGAAATTGGCCAACGTTGTATCAATGGTGCGGCCTTTCAATTCGTTTTTGTCAGAAAAAGCAATGGCATGAACCACGAAGTCGATCTTGCCCCATTTTTCGCCCAATTCTTTGAAACAGGCTTCGACGCTGGCGGAATCGGAAACGTCGCATTTAATCAGCAGGGGTTCGTTATCCAGCTGTGCTGCCAACGGCGCAACCCGTTTTTCCATCACTTCGTTCTGGTAGGAAATGGCAAGTTGGGCGCCCTGACCGTTTAAGGCCTGACAAATGCCCCAGGCGATTGACTTATCATTGGCCAGTCCCATGACCAGGCCTCTTTTTCCATTCATAAGCAGTTGGTTAGTCGTCATTTCTATTTTTTCCTTTGCAATTTCAAAAAAAATTATATACTTAGAGATAATTTGATGAATATTTATAAGATTTAAGCTGATTTGTAAACATCTTTTTTTAACAAAGGTAAAATTATGGAATGGAAATCCAAGCTTGAGGAAAAATTAAAAACCGTATCCGATTTTTTGTTTTTCCTGGCCAAACGGGCGCAAAACGACGCCGTTTTCAGAGTGGCTTCTTCACTCGCCTATACTTCGCTGATCGCCATTGTGCCGCTTTTTGCCATCGGGCTTGCCATTTTTTCGGCCTTTCCCGTGTTTGCCTCTATCCGCGGCCAGCTGGAAACTTTTTTGTTTCAGCACCTGACGCCGGAATTTGAGCAGGAAGTCAGCCAATATTTTACCTCAATCGTGCAAAACGCCGGCCAGCTGACCACTATCGGCGTGGTCGGTATCGCGCTGACTTCGATTTTGCTGCTATCAACAATCGAAAACAGTTTCAATTTTATATTCAAGGTAACCCAGCCGCGGCACATCACCACCAAAATCACTCTGTATTGGACGGTGATCACCTTGGGGCCGCTTTTGTTCGGAACGGCGTTTTCCATGCGGGGATATTTTTATACCTTGCAAAAAATCGTAGCCGTTGACGGTGAGACCGGACAATTTCTTTTTCGTTATCTGATTCCCCCGGCCATTACCGTCATCAGCCTGATGTTGGTTTATGTTTTGGTGCCGAACAAAAAAGTCGGCCTGGCAAGCGCACTGACCGGAGCGGTGGTTGCCGTCATACTGTTTTGGTTCCTGCGGCAGGTTTTCGGCACGGCCATTTTGCACAATGCCACCTATAAAACGCTTTACGGCGCAATGGCCGTCATCCCGGTATTTCTGATCTGGATGTATCTTTCGTGGGCTGTGGTTATTTTCGGCGCGGTGGTTACGGCTGCTCTTGACGAATTCCGCCAGTTTAACAGCAGGGAAATAAAAAAGGCGATTATCGCCGGGAAAAACGGGCGGCGTTAAAAGCCCGGAATCAAAGGATACGATATAAGAAAGTGTAAGAACCAAACCGCGAAAACCCCGCCTTAGGCGGGGTTTTCTTTTCAAACTACTTTTTAATTTTTTAATCGGCATGCAACCGTTCAAGCATGGCACCGTATTCTTCGTATTTGGCGAAGTAGTGCCGGATCAGTTCCAGGTCGTTGCTGTCCAGCAACACTTCTTCCGCATCACTGTCCAACCAGTTGACGCTCAAATAGGCATCGGCAAATTTTCTGTCACCCGAGCGGATAATAAAAACATCCACCTTGCTGCAAAACTTTACTTTCGGACAACGCTCAAACTGGCGTTTAAAAATTCCGACATCGTTCAGCTTCAGCAGCTCTTTTTGAACGGCAACGGGATATTCGGGAACCTCCATCTGACTGATGATCTTGATATTACCGGTATGGACGATCTCCATCATTTCCCAGTTTTTCGGTTCCGGCGGCATCAGCGCAACATAGACTTCAAGCAGCGGCTCTGCATTTAAACGAATAACCGATTTTTTCTCAACAACGGTCAAGGCATTGCTCTTCAATGCGTCAACCAAGGCAGCCTTAGCAGCGGAAATATTGCCCGTCTGGTAAAGCTCTTTAATCTCTTTGTAACTCATGAAATTTTTGTATAATAGATTAATAATAAATTAACTAGGCTTTTTAGGGTATCATTATATTTTGTCCAATACAAGCAAAAAAATCTTATATTTCAAACTTTTTCAGAATCTTTGTCTTTTGAACAAAAAACAGGCAAAAAGGCAAAAACAAAAAAAATTCCCGGAAACCATATCGGTTTCAGGGAATTTTTTTTAAGATTAATACTCCCGGTATTTCTCTTCCAGTTCGACAACCCAGCGTTCAAATGCCAGCAGTTCGCTTTTCTTTTTGTCCGTAAGCCCAAAGCGGTCGTACATTTTTTTGACCTGACTGTAAACCACAACGGTCATACCGTATTTGCGAATATTTTCGTAGGCACCCATATAAATATCGTGGATTTCCTTGCTGACCCAGTCGCCTTTAAACGAAACCTGAATCAGTACGATACTCGGAATATGGGTAGCCAAAACATCCGCCATATAACGGAAACAAAGTTGTTTAACAACCATCGGATTTTCCAGCTCGAAAGCCATATTTCCTTCCGAATCGAAAAAACCGTCAATCAGCAAAATTTGCTCATGAGCAATTTTTTCATCCGACGAAAAGAGCGTGGACAATGCGCGCGGCAGCAAATCTTCGGGAAATTGCCGGTCAGACCGGGGAAGCGACAGGTTTTTGCAGTCTTCCTGCTTGTTGCGCAGGTGATGAAGCGTCTGCAACTGAAAAAGCTTGTCTTCCTCGACTCTGCGAATTTCTGCCGTATGCTCACCTACCTGCCGGCACAACCCTTCATAATCAAGATTCATAATAAAGGGAACGGCATATTTAAAAAACTTTTTCCGTTCGGCAACATATTGCGCCGCGTGTTTTTTTATCTGCTCCAGCATACGACTCGGACGATGTCCCTCAGCTTTCAACTGCTGCAGACGCCGGTTAACCAGCGTGATAATATGCTCGGGCGATGCCGTTTTTGCATCCAGACGATGAGCCAGCTCATAGGCATAGGTTTCGGGATCTATCCGCCAATCCATTATTGCGCGCACCATTTTGCGGTACCAACGATCATAAAGACCTTTTTCAAGCTCCGCAAATTTTGCCAAACAGATCTTGATTTCTCCGATTTCAAAACCCATTTCCAACATTTGTACGGCTGCGGCACGACTGGCGGCCGGAAGATTTTTCAGTTCTCTGCCTGTTTCTTTTTTTATTTCCATAAGCAATTATTTAATTTATTAATAATCATTGTTCAATTTGATATTGTGGCATTATTTCGGCTTTTTGTCAACCGGCAAAGACCGTTTTCCGGTCTTGCCGACGGATTTTAAACAAAAAAAAGACGCTCCTTTCAAAGGGGCGTCTTTTTTGTAATTCAATTATTCCCGTTTCTCAACAGGAATAAGGAGTCGGAATACCATAAGCGCACAACAGCGCCTGGAAATAGAATATCCGTCTGGCCTTACGTCCGCATTCGCGTGAACGCACAGTCGAATCTTCTATACCTCTGGCCCATTCCATACGGCGTTCTTCCTGTTCCAAGTGCCGAAGGATCTTGGGGGCAATGATTTTTACCACCTCCTGGAACCTGGCAAGAGGGAAAAATCTGCCGTCTCGAACATCGAGCATCAAACGTACGGCATCCAACGGTACAAACTCGGTATCCCACAAGTTTACCCAGAGCGACCAGGAAATTTTGTTGTTCACACCTTCCCTTTCACGGAGGAAATTATAGGTGAACTTGTTCAATTCCTTATCCGGATACCGCAGTCCCTCAATCAGCAAAAGGTTGATCACTGCGGAAATGCTCTGGTTCGGAGAATCGTAATTGATGCTCACAAAATGGATAAACTGCTGTTTTTCCTCGTCGGAAAGAGCTGCTTTTTCCAGATCGCGCTCGATCACATATTGCTCGCGGCGGGTGTTGATGGATTTCCACAAAGATTTGATCTTTTTGCGGTACTCCTCCAAGGCGGCTTCCGTTTTCGGCAACTCAAAATGGATTGTTTCCTCTTCGAGCTCTGCCTGTTCCGCCGCCAATTTTTCCTGTTCCTGCGGAGCTATCTGCCGCTTGGCATCTCTGCGAGCGGCTTCTTCAGGATTTCTCTTGCGCCATTCGGCACGGAGGAACGCCAGTTCCTCTTCTGAATAAATTTTCTTTCCCATTCGTGATTTTTTTTAAATGTTTTAAAATCACTTCCACTCAAGGTTATTAGCCTTGGCAAAAGTTCTTGCTTTTTTCATTATCTCCTGGTTCTTTGCCGCAACACCGCAGACGTTGTTAATAAATGCCTGATATGCATCACGGGTAACGGCATTCACACGCGGTTTGCGCTGGCTTAAAACCATTACAACATTACGCTGAACATCTACCTTGCGGTAACGGCCGAGCAATAACTGTTCATTCACAGAGTTAATGAGGACAGCAAGAGTTCTCTCGTCAGCATCCTTAAGCTGGGATTTAAATGTTTTTTGTTCCATTATAATAATTAAAATTAGAAATTAGACTATTCTTTTAATATAGACAAAAAAATCCTTTTTGACAACCCCTAAAATCAAAAAAATATGATTATTTTACAAAAAAAAGGTTTCGGAACAAAATGTTCCGAAACCCCGCTTGTAAATGTCAAAAAAGAATTTTCCATATCCGCCTTTTAACAAGGCTTTCCGTGAGAGTACTGCCGCAATTTTCCCTTCTTCCGAAAACCATTATTTCAGAGAAAGAGAAGTATTGGCTGTTTTGCTTCCATTGTTGACCGCATAGGTAATGGTAATCTGGTTACCATCTATTTTCACGGCCTGAGCACTCGGTATCGGCGTTACGTCAACACCGATGCCCAATGTGATGGCGTTGGTTTCCATAACGGTGTGGTCCCAAGAAGAAGACTTACCGGCATAGATCCAACGACCGGAAGCGATGGTGATCGTGGCGGGTTGCCACTTGCCATCGCCCCATACACCGCTGTATGCACCTTTCAGACAGGTTTCTACGCCGTTTTCCGCAGCCACGGAGGCATCAAACGCGTATGTCAGCTTCATATCAACCTTGCCGTTCGGGGCCATGACCACGCCGTTTTCGTAGGTGAAAACGATCATGTCCATAAACCTGTCGCCAACCGCTTTCTGTACCCGGGTATAACGGGCTGAAACCGGATCTCCTAACCAGCTCGGAGTCTCTCTGTCCTCACCGACAAAGACGCGAAGTTCCGCTTCTGCTTTTGCACTTGCCGCATGACTGTTAAACATGGCGCCCATGGTGTGGACGTAGTTTTTACGGTCATAAATCTTTCCGTCTTCGGTCAGCCGGCTCATATCGCTCAGCTCAAAACCGTTATCAGTCAGATTTTCGTACTCGGCATACGGCATATTATGGGTTAAGGGACTGTATACGGCCTTTTGATAAGAAAGAGTGAACACTCTCGTAAATCTATCGTTACCAACCGTATAAGTGCGCCGATACGTCATCACCTTGAAGTCGCCATCCGTCTGCGTATCCACCAGGCTTTCGCCGGAAGCAGCAGCGGCTGACTGAGTCAGATTGAAGTTTTCCAACACCCGGGTAATTTTTTCCGGCGCCGTAATCGAGTTTTTGAGATTTACCGATTTGGTATATTCCTTTTCACCCGATACAGACCAGATTTCGCGGATTTTCACCCACGATCTCGAGGTATTTTCATCCACATAATCCAACCCTTCGTCAAGGATCGTCGTTTCAGTCAATTCATCATTGACTTCCACCCATAACTCGGCTTCGCCGACAGCGCTGACATCGTGATCGTTAAAGCGCGCGCCCATGGTGTGGGTGTAGCTTTTGCGATCATATGTTTTGCCGTCGCTTACCGTTTGAGACAGGGATTGAGTTTCAAAACCGAGGTCAGAGATATTTTCATATTCCGGGTTCGGCATATTATGCGTCAGCGGATCATAAACGGCTCTCTGCCAGGTCAACGTAAACGTCCGGTCAAACTGATCATTGGCCACCGTATAGGTGCGTTTGTAAGTTTTGACCGTAAAGTCGCCGACCGTTTCGGTTGCGCTCAAACTTTCATTGCCGAGGGACGGCGATGCGGAAGCGAGATTGAAATTTGCCAAAATTTTGGTGATCTTGGTCGGTTCCTCGATCCCATTGGTTAAATCAACCGATTTGACATAAGTCTTTTCGCCCGATACAGACCAGATTTCCTTGATCTTGATCCAGGATTTGGTCGTATTTTCATCCACATAGTCCATTCCGTCTTCAATGATTTCCTGACTTTCCATGATGTCGTCCGCCAGAACGCGCAGTTCCGCCTCGGCGGTTGCCTCGGCTGTCTGTCCGTAAAAGTTTGCACTGATTGAATGCGTATAGCTCTTACGGTCATAAGTCTGCCCGTTTTCGGTGATCTGCGTCATATCCGCCGTCGTAAAGCCTTTGTCCGCAACATCTTCATATTCGGCAGAAGGCATACTGTAATCCAGCGGGTTATAGAACGCCGTCTGGTAAGACAACGTAAACACGCGGTTGAACTTGTCGTTGCCGACCGTGTAGGTACGCTGATAAGTCCTTACCGTAAAATCACCGACCGTCTGGGTTTCCGCCAAAACGTCTTCGCCTGAGACTGCCGGTATCTGGTTGAGCGTAAAGTCTTCCAAAATCTTGATCACTCTGGCCGGGGCAACAATGCCGTTGGTCAGGTTGACAGATTTCGTATATTCCTTTTCGCCCGACACAGACCAGATCTCTTTGATCTTCACCCAAGAACGCGTCGTCGTCGGATCAACATATTCCAATCCGTCTTCAACAACGACCTGACTTTCGAGCTTGTCATCAGCTTTCATGTGCAATTCAACTTCGGCATCTGCCGAGGCCGAGTTGTTGTTGAAAGTGGCTCCGACCGTGTGGGTGTAAAGCTTGCGTTCGTACGTGTTGGCCATTGTCATGTCCGTCAGGACAAATCCCTTGTCCGTTACATTTTCGTATGCGCGAGAAGGCACCTCGAATTCCTGTCCGTCGACGCTTAAGACTGCCGTTTCCCACGAGAAAGCAAACACTTTGTCAAACAGGTTACAGCCGACCGTATAGTCGAACGTGTGCGCCGTTACAGTAATGTTTCCTTCCGTGCGGGTTCCGGAAACTTCCGTTTCGCCTTTGGAAGCGTCTTTTTTCTCCAGCTCAAAGCTATCCACCGTGCGGATTTCATACGCCGGAGCGCTGATTCCGTTATTTAAGATAACTTCGTACCGGGTTACTACCGAACCCGACTGGCTGTATGTACGCGTAATTTCAACCCAGCTTCTGGCCGTGGTCGAAGAAAGCGTTTCATACCCCTCGTCGGTCTTCGAGGTGCTCTGCAGAACATCTTTGGCGTCTATTGCCAGCCTCTCATATCCGCGGCGTTCGCTGCTGCTGCCCAAAAAAGAAACATTGTAGCTTGAGGTCGCGAGATAATAGTGGACTTCGTTGTTAATTCCTTCATCAACAACGGAAATTCCGTCGTCTTCAAAAGAAACACTCCCGTTTGCTGCAGGAAATACGACTTTTTTGCCCCATAGCGTCATCTCCGCATCAAGGTAGCTGATGGTGATGTCTTTCAAATATCCGGTCATTTCATGACGATAAGTCCTGACCGTTTTTGTATAAGACACACCTTCTGCCTCCCAGTTGCTGGAGTTGCTGCCGGTTTCGGCAAAGCTCACCGAAGAAACCTCCGGCGAAGTTACTTCTATTGTGTCCAGAGGGGAAATTTCAAAATTTATCCCGCCCAGCGGCACAATAACCGTAGTGTCTACCCGTACGCCATCAACATCTTTCGATGCCGTTACCGTACCGTTTTCATTATCACGGCTTACGGTGATGGTTACTTCCGTGTTGCTGCCGCCACTATCAGGGTCAATATCCAACCCGAAAGTGTCGATAGCCTCATCACAAGACGTAAACAGCCCTAAGGCCAGCGCCATAATAAACATTAAAGCGCCGTAAATGCTTTTCTTCTTTTCCATATTTTTTATTGTTTAATGATTATTTATTTTTTTATCGGAAAATATGATGGAAAAAATTACTTCTGCAGGTCTCACAATCGTTAGAAAATTGTTTTTTATCAGAGACATTTACAATGATAATCCAATGTAATAACAGAATAATTTTTGTCGCTTATAATATAGCATAAAAGATTTTAAACTACAACTTATTTTTGGCTGAAAATGACATATTTTTTTCGTTTTTTGTCTAACCGGTAGGAAATACGGGCGCCGGTCATGCCCTCACTCCCCTCATGTCATGCCCGAACTTGATCCGGGCATCCAGTAAAAGATAAGGCTATATTGTTAACTGGATTCTCGGGTCAAGACCTAAGAATGACTTGATGGGGGTGTATGGTTCTCGAGTCAAGACCTAAGAATGACATTCTTTGTACTTTGTCATGCCCGAACTTGATCCGGGTGTCCGCCCTTCCCCTCATGTCATGCCCGGACTTGATCCGGGCATCCAGTAAAAGATAAGGCTATATTGTTAACTGGATTCTCGGGTCAAGACCTAAGAATGACGGGGAACGAGGCCTCCGGCAAACAAAACAGAAAAAAACAAACCAAAAAGTAACCAGAAAACACATTGAAAAACAACAAAAATACCGACAAATAAAAACAGACAACAAAAGGCAGAAAAACGGCAAAAAAAAAGATGCCGGAGGGTAAACCCTCCGACACCTGAAAATATATTATTGCTTAGAGCTAGCTTAGCATCCAACCAAAGAAGAACTTAGTAGTTCTTCTTGGTCTTCCCAAACTGGAATGAATAGCGAAGAGTGATCTCCACCTGCCATCCCTGCTTGAGGGAGTTTTTGTCAACGACGGTTTCGCCGTTAACCTTACCCACAGCTTGATGCTGCGTGTCGTATGTATAGGCGGCAGCCTGAATACCGAAACGGTGTCCAGACATAAACTGCCGAACTTCCCATCCCATAACAACGCCGTATCCGAGACCGGATCCGGTGAGTTTTGACTTTCTGTAGAAGTCGTAGTTATCACCACTTTCTTCTACTGAGTTATCACTCTCTGTATATTGGTAGCCAACACGGCCGCCCAGATAGAATCTGTGCTGCTTGTTGGCACCCCAGTGAGCGAGGTTAAACCTTGCTTCTGCAAAAGCAGAGGGAGCAAGATAGGTGCTACCGTCAAAGGTAACATTACCAACTCTTCCCGTTACCAGGAAGTCTCCCCACCAGAGAGAATAACCGATTTCCGCACCGGCGATATAGCTGAATGCAGACGCGTTCGGAATATAAGACGCTCCACCGGTTACACCAATGAAGAAGCCTTCTACCGCGCGCCCTTTCCAGTATGTCCGGCCATCAGATGTTTTAAGCATAAGCTCGTCGTGTTTGCGACTGCCCAGCGCCTCGATGTAATCAAGAGTCAGGCTGTCGATTTCCGACAAACTTTTTTGTTCTGCAGAGACACCTGTTGCCAGAGCCTTTCTTTCAGAACCGAAGGTTACAGACTGGGCGTTAGCAGATACGCCAAAAACTACACACATTACGGTTGCCAAAGCCGCTACAAAGGCAATATTCATATTTTTCATATTTCTTGTTTTTTTAGAATTTGAGAGGGGAAATCCCCTTAAGAAAAAATTTTTTAGTACACCTCCCCGGAAAAGAATTCCGGAGAGGGTGAAAGAGTTTCCGTAACCGAAGACTTCCTTCTGCCGTTCACAACGCTAAAAAAAATTAACGCAGGCTCAGAGAAGAATTCGCTACTGTACTGCCGTTATTAACAGCGTAAGAGATCGTGATCTCGTTGCCGTTAATCGTCGTCTTTTGAGCGCTCGGTATCGGCGTTACGTCAACACCAATGCCCAATGTTACAGCGTTGGTAGCCATGACGGTGTGGTCCCAAGAAGAGGACTTACCGGCATAGATCCAACGACCGGAAGCGATAGTGATCGTTGCAGGCTGCCACTTACCATTGCCCCATACACCGCTGTATGCACCTTTCAGACAGGTTTCTACGCCGTTTGCAGATGCAACAGATGCGTCAAAAGCATATGCCAAGCTCATGTCGACAACCCCGTTCGGAGCCATCACAACGCCGTTCTCATAAGTGAAAACGATCATATCCATGAACTTGTCGCCAACCTTTTTCTGTACGCGAGTGTACTTAGCACCGGTCGGGTTACCCAGCCAGCTCGGAGTTTCGCGATCGTCATCAGCTTCAACTTCAACCCACAATTCTGCCTCAGCAGAAGCAGATGCCTTGTAACCGTTGAACGTAGCGGCCATTGTGTGGACGTAGTTCTTACGGCTGTATTCCTTACCGTTATCGGTTGTGTTCGACAACTCGCTCAGAGTGAAACCGTTGTCGGTAACATTCTGATACTCGGAATAAGGCATATTGTGATCCAGCGGGTTATAAACAGCTTTCTGATAAGAGAAAGTGAAAACTCTCGTAAACTTATCATTACCAACCGTATAAGTGCGGTTATAGGTATAAACCGTAAATTCGCCGCTGGTTTTGGTTGAAACCAATGTTTCGTTACCAAGGACAGCACTTGCCTGGTTCAGATCGAAAGAAGACAGGATCTTTGTGATCGCTGACGGAGCGGTGATACCATTCTTCAGATTGATAGACTTGGTATAAACCTTTTCGCCGGATACAGACCATGTTTCCTTCACCTTGATCCAAGATTTAGTCGTTGACGAATTGATATAATCTTTTCCGTCTTCAACATAAACAGTGCTGATGAGCTCGTCTTTTACTTCTACAACGCGGAGTTCTACCTCAGCCTTAGCCTCAACAGAATTTCCGTTGAATGTTGCACTCATATTGTGAGTGTAAAGCATTCTGTCGTAGCCCGTGATACCGTCCATCTCAGTGAGCTGGAAGTTTCTATCAGTTACATTTTCGTACTGACGAGAAGGCATTTCAAAAGTCTTGCCGTCTACGGTCAACGTAGCCGTCTCATAGTTGAGAACGAACACGCGATCGAAGAGGTTGTTGCCTACAGTGTAATTTTGACTGTAAGCAGTTACCTTGATGTTGCCTTCTTCACGGCTGCCGGATACGCTGGCTGCGGCCAAATTTGCAGACTTGGAAGAAAGATCGAAGTTTTCAACGTTCTTTACCTCGTACGCCGGTGCAGTAACACCATTGTTCAAGATAACTTCGTACTTAGATACAACCTCACCGGAGATTTTATAAGTACGGGTGATTTCTACCCAGCTCTTAGCCGTGGTAGAAGAGAGCGTTTCATAACCCTCATTGGTCTTTTCAGTTGATAACAAAGTGTCGTCAGCATTCAAAGCCAATACTTCCAAACCCTTCTCAATAGAAGAACCTTCCATGAAAGCTACTTCGTACTGAGTAGTAGCGGTAAAATAATGGAACTTGTTTTCGATACCACCGTCGGTGATATTGATTTCGTCCACTACCATTACATCGCCGTTGGCTGCGGGAAATTCTACTCTTTCGCCCCATACATAAGTGTATGCATCGAGATAAGAGATAGAGATTTCTTTTGTATATCCGTCGAGTTCATCGATAAAGCTCTTAGAAGTGCGGGTGAAATATACACCGTTTTCTTCGTATTCCTCGATTGTCGGTTCTCCGACTGCGGAGAAATTATTGCGAAATACCTCGGCTGTTGCTACCTCGATGGTGTCAACCGGAGTAATTTCAAAATCTACCGCGCCGAGAGGTACGGTGATCGTGGTATCCTGCTGGAGACCATTCACAATTCTCTTAGCCGTAATGATACCGTTTTCGCTATCGCGAGAAACAGAAATCACAGCTTCGCTGTTATTGGACTCACCTCCGTTGCCGTAAGTGTTAAGTCCGAACTCATCCATTGAATCATTGCAAGATGCAATGAACATGGACATAAGTACCAAATTGAACATCGCGTAGATGCTCTTCATCATTTTCTGTGCCATAATTATATTTTTTTAAGTTATTACTTGGTTTGATAGAAAATCACACAGTCAATGGAGCCTCTCGTACCGAAAAACTCTTTAATTTCAAGAATACCCTTCCTGTTTTCTAAAATTTCAAGAAAGTTATTTTTAATTATAAGACAGTGTAATTCAATAAAAAAATTTTTTGTATTTTTACTGTATCATAATTATTTAGAGGACGCAAGCTTTTTCTTGCGAAAAACACTCTTTTTTTAGACTATTTTCGCCAAAAATACTAACAAGTAACTTTCTGTTTTGCTTGTTATAAAAGACAATCCGAAGATTTTAGAGATTGGTTATTTTGTCCAATATATACATTCTGCACCTTCCGAAAACTGCTGTTATTTCCGTATTAGAGATGCGGACACCCGGGACAGGTCGGGTATGACATCAGGAGAAGGACAAGGACACCCGGAACAGCCCAGGCGTGACATATAGGGAGGAGTGGACACCCAACCCGGTCTATGCATGACATGGAGAGAAATATGGAGAATCCCCCTACTCCGCCGGCTGCTTGTAATATTGCTCGCTTGAATCGGCCAGCAGTTCAAAATCTTCCAAAAACCATTCCATTTCCTCGTCCACTTCGGCAATCATCTGGTAAAAACGGTTGCGGTATGAGAGGATGAGCGAACTTTCCGCCACCTTAATATCGGTCAGCATAATCCGGCCGTCTTTTTTGTGAACACGAAACTCAACCAAAACGGTTGTCATATTGCCGTCCATACCGCGATAGTCAATCCCCGTCTGCACCAAAACATATTCCCCGTCGCGCCGGGTTCCGGTAATTTCAAAATCCAGCTTATCGGCAAAATCCAAAGGAAAGCTCTTATAGGTATTAAGCGCATAGCGGGTAAACAGTTCCTGATATTTCTTTTGCTGTTCGGGCGTCATCCGCCGCCAATATTTGCCGACCACGAATCGCGATATATAATCCAGATCGACATAATTCAAAAACAAATCATCCAGTTTGCGGTATTTGACCGCCAGGTCTTTTTCGGCAAAAGTATTCAACAATTCCCGCCCTTTGGTTTCCCCGAAAACACGGGCTTCTTCCTCGCTTAAAGGATCGGCAAAAGCCGGAAGAGCGAACGCCAAACACACAAAAAGAGTAATAAGTCGCAAAAAATAGTTACTTTTCATAAAAAATACCTTATAGTGTTGTCATCTTGCTTGTTATAATAACAGAATGGTTCTTAAAATGAAACTGAAATTATGGTTATGTTGCCTTTTTGCCGCTTTTGCCGCCCAAAATGCCGACGCTGCCCAAACCAGGCTGACGGCCAATCCGGGGTTGCAACACATCAACACCCGCGGCAAAGTATATTGCGGAACAGAGGCCGGCAATAAAATTTTGGCCTATCAGGACGAAAAGGGACAATGGCAGGGAATGGATGTTGAACTGTGCAAAATGCTCTCCACCGCCATTTTCGGACGCAGCGACCGCATCAAAATGGTGCCGCTTGCCGCCAATCAGATTTCCAACGCCTTTTATACCAACAAAATCGACGTGATGATCGGCGGGCTGCCGTTTTCGGCCACGACCGAGATTTCCACCCGCGCCGAACCGATTGACGCCTGGTATTACGACCGGCAGGTTTTTCTTGCCCACAAGATAGAGGGCGCCACTTCGATGGAAGCCTATAAAGGCAAAAAAGTCTGCGTGGTCAACAGCAATGACGATCTGGCCAAGTTGCAGGTTTATAACGACAAATATCAACTGGATTTCACTTTGCTGCGTTTTCCGAACTTTCGCAGCGCAAGAGAGGCTTTTCTGCTTGACCGCTGCCAACTGCTGACGGGCAACTCGATGATTTTGCGCGATGTTGTCGTCAACAGTCCGGCCGGCGTTTCCGATGTGGTCATGCTGCCGGAAACAATCACCGTACGGCCGATTTATGTTTTTGTGGACAAGGACAACACCAGCCTTAAAAGCATTGTCAGATGGACGATGAACGCCGTAAAACAGGCCGAGGAAGTCGGACTGACCTCCAAAAACGTGGATATTCACTTAAGTGCACGCGATCCCTCTTTGCGCAATCTGCTGGGGCTTGATGAACAGTTGTGGAAAAAATTTAAGCTGACGCCGACCTGGTTGCAAACATATTTAAAAGAAAACGGCAACTACGGCGAAGTGTTTGAAAAAACACTGGGCGAAGGCTCGGTCTTTAAGATCAAACGCAATGAAAACAACCTGCTGAAAAACCAGGGACTGATGTTTTCGTCGCCGTTTATTTAACAAAAACTTACCGTTTATTTTCTACCCTCCCCAGCGGGAGGGTTTTTGTTATTTTTCAACAAAAAAAGATCGTTATTTTACAATATTCGACCATTGCGGCAGAAAATACATTCCATACAAAAGTTTTACGGCTTTTCAAAAGATTACAAAAGCACTCGTCAAAGTTGTTATTTGTAGAATTTAAACGATCCTTTTTTTGCAGCATTTTTACAACTTTTGATTTTGTTCTTAAGTTATTGATATTATAAAAAAGTAGTTGCTTTTAGAGGCAAAAAAATATAGTATTGGCTTACTTAAAAAAAGATCGTTTTTTTAAGATATCCGTTTATCTTGAAAAGTTTGATTTTTTTAATACTTCAACCACATTGCACATTGACATACAACAAAAAAAGGCCGACTGAATGAGATACGCATTTTTTACAACCGGTTTATTGGCTTCTCTGATTTCTTCCACGTCTTTGAGCCGAGCAGCTTATGTCCCGACCCGGGGCGACAACAGCGCTTATTATATCAGCACAACACAGAGCAGCGGGGATCTCGGCAGTTTTTCGTTTTCGTCCGTTGACGCAAACGGGGACATTTCGGTTGCCACATATTATTACGGCATCCGGGAGGGAATAACCAGCAACGAGCGCGTTAACTCTGATCAGGACGGCGCCGACATCAACGGCAACTTTTTTAACCTTTCGTCTAACAACACGGGCGGTGCTATCGACAATTCATCAACTTTGTTTGCAGAATGGGGCATCGGCAACATCAACGCCGACTTTGTCAACAACCGGACAACCGGAGGATTTGCCGTTTCTCACACCCGGGGCGGCGCCATTGACAATTACTCCGACATAGCAGGAAGAACATCGGCCATCACCAGCATCACCGGCGATTTTATCGGCAACAGCGCTTCTTCTGACCGGCCGGCAGGTTTTGTCTTCGGCGGCGCAATCTCCAATTCAACAGGCATCGGCAGTGCAAACGCCTCAATCGGGAACATTACCGGCAATTTCATCAACAACAGCGCCGTCAGTTCGGACTATCAGGCATACGGCGGCGCCATTTACAACTCCGGCGGATGGTCGGGCGGCGATGTATCTCTCGGCACCATCAGCGGCAGTTTTATCGGCAACTCAGCCATCGGTGATGAAGAGGCTCTGGGCGGCGCTATTTACAGCTCCTCCTCGCTGATGATTGCCAGCAACGGAAAAGTGATTGAATTTTCCGGAAACTATATTCAGGATACCGACGGCACAACCAACAACGCTATTTTTCTCGACAGCCACAACGACAGCTCCATTGCCCTGAACTTTGACGTTTCCCAAGGCGGACAGATCCTATTTTATGATGAAATTGACGGCGGTAATGTCGAAAATGACGGCAGCAATATTGATTACAGCCAAAAATATGCCCTTGTCATTAGCGGCAACGGCACAACTTCTAACAGCGGCAGCGTGCTTTTTGCCGACACAATCCATAATGCCTCCGCCGTTACGGTCAACAACGCCACCATGACCATGGGCAGCTATGACGGACATCACGGCAACTTTGCCCAGCAGGAAGGCGGCACCGCCGATATCACTTTAAACAGCGGACATCTCGACCTTGATTTTGACGATTATCAGACGCTTACGATCAACAGTCTGACGGCAACCGGCAGCTCGTTCCTTTCGTTTGGCGCAAACTTCCATGAAGGAACCGCCGATCAGCTCAACGTCGCCACCGTTTCCGGCGATTTCGGGCTTCGTGAAATCCATATGGACAACTTCGGCAACATCGGCGACTCGGTTACCGTTTTTGCCGACACTGGCGCAAGCGTTACTTTTAACAATCTTGGCACCTATACCGGCATTTACAACAACATTGATTACAAATTTGAGCAGGACGGCAGCACGCTGAAAGTCGTTTTCAAAGACCTGGTGCGGGCAGAATCGGTTGTTGTTGAAGAGGAAATTCTGGACGTCAGCAACAAAGTGCTCAACAACCTTACCGGCGGCATCCTTGACAACAGCGGCGCCACAACCGTTACGACCGGCAGTTTTTCCGGCAACAGCAACAATAACGGCAACGGCGGCGTATTCAGCAACCACGGATCTCTGACGCTGACCGATGTCAACTTTGCCGACAATTCTTCCGCTGAAAACGGCGGTGCCGTTTATAATGACGGCAATCTGGTTTTGCTTTCCGGCAGTTCTTATTCGGGCAACTCGGCCACAACGGCCGGCGGTGCTATTTATAACGCCGTGAACGGCTCTATCGGGGCAATCGACGGGCTTTCCGCCGCCGACAGTTTTGACGGCAACCGGGCGGGCAGTTTCGGGGGCGCCATTTATAACGACGGCAGCATCACCTCCGTCAACGGTTTTTCGTTTACCAACAACACCGTTTCCGGCGGACAACTCGCTTTGGGCGGGGCGGTTTATACATCGGCAAACATGACGTTTGACAGCGACGGAAAGTACATAAGCTTTGCCGGTAACAGCACGCAAAACGCCGCCGGAGAAACAACCAACAACGCCATCTTTGTCAACACGGCCAACGGCAGCCCGGTGCTTACTTTTGACGCGGCCGAGGGCGGACAGATCCTGATGGAAGACGAAATCGACGGCGGGGCGGTCAGCGCCGACGGCACAAGCGTTAATTATGGCGGCAATAAATATTCCATCGTCATCAACGGCAACGGTACCGGGGAAGACAGCGCCAGCATCGTGTTTGCGGACACCATCAACAATGCATCTCTCATTACCGCCAACAACGCCAATCTGGTGCTGGACAGCGTTGACGACCATTACGGCAATTTCGGTTCTTCGGCAACATCGCTTACCCTCAATGACAGTCATTTAGATCTTGACTATGCAGCCAACGATTACCACAGTCTGAACATCGGCAGTCTGACGGCAAACGGAACATCGTATCTTTCTTTCGGCGCAAATTTCCACGAGGGAACCTCTGACAGCCTGAACATTGCCGATGTTTCCGGCGGTCTTTCTCTTTACAATATCCGTTTTGACAACTT
>CALXPZ010000011.1 GCA_944390375.1 uncultured Alphaproteobacteria bacterium
GGATACGACTGATGGTCTGATGCGCGGCCAGCCTGTAGTCAATACCCGTAAGCCGATTGAAGTTCCCGTAGGCCCGGAACTGCTCGGGAGAATTATCAATGTTACCGGCGATCCCGTGGACGGTCGCGGAAAAATAGAATCTCAAACCCGTATGTCGATTCACCGCGAAGCTCCGTCTTTTACCGAACAGTCGACCGAAACGGAAATTCTGACCACCGGCATTAAGGTTATCGACCTGTTGGAACCGTATGCAAAAGGCGGCAAAATCGGTCTGTTCGGCGGCGCCGGCGTTGGTAAAACGGTTTTGATTATGGAACTGATCAACAACATCGCCAAAGGCCACGGCGGTTATTCTGTTTTTGCTGGCGTGGGAGAACGCACCCGTGAAGGAAACGACCTGTATAATGAGATGATTGAGTCGGGCGTTATCGATATCAACGGCGGCAACTCCAAAACAGTGCTGGTTTACGGTCAGATGAACGAACCGCCGGGAGCGCGCGCTCGCGTTGCTTTGAGCGGTTTGACCGAGGCCGAATATTTCCGCGATGTCGAACATCAGGACGTGCTTTTCTTTGTTGATAACATCTTCCGCTTTACCCAGGCCGGTTCGGAAATCTCCGCGCTTTTGGGACGTATTCCGTCCGCGGTTGGTTATCAGCCGACATTGGGAACGGATATGGGCGCCATGCAGGAACGTATTACCTCGACCAAAAACGGTTCCATTACCTCGGTGCAGGCGGTTTATGTACCGGCCGATGACCTGACCGACCCGGCGCCGGCGACCACCTTTGCCCACTTGGACGCCACCACGGTATTAAGCCGCAGCATTTCGGAACTGGGTATTTATCCGGCGGTTGACCCGCTTGATTCGACCAGCCGCGTTCTTTCCCCCGACATTGTCGGCGAAGAGCACTATCAGGTTGCCCGCGGCGTGCAGGAAATTTTGCAAAAATATAAATCCTTACAGGATATTATCGCTATTCTGGGTATGGATGAACTTTCCGACGAAGACCGTCTGACGGTTTCCCGCGCCCGCAAAATTCAGCGTTTTCTGTCGCAGCCTTTCTTTGTTGCCGAGGTCTTTACCGGCACCAAGGGCGTGTTTGTCAAACTGGAAGACACCATCAAAGGCTTTAAGGAAATTCTGGAAGGCAAGCACGATGATGTGCCCGAACAGGCATTTTATATGGTCGGCACCATCGAACAGGCATTGGAAAAAGCCGAACAGATGAAAAAAGGCGGAGAATAGAGGGGTAAACCATGGCAGAAAAAGTCAAAATGCAGTTGGCCGAGCCGGATAAGGTGGTTAAGGAAGGCTCTTTTTCCGGAGTTGTCCTGCCGGCCTACGCCGGCAACCTGACGGTCATTCCCGGCCGTGCGCCAAGCATTATATGGCTGAATCCCGGGGTTGTCCGGCTGCTCAATGCCGACAGCGAGGCCGAAGAAAAATATTTTGTGGGCAATGGCGTGGCGGAAGTTGCGGACGATTTTTGCAAAATTTCCGCCGAGCATATCATTGCTTTCAAAAACATCACGCTGACAGAAGCTGAAAAACTTATTCCGGAAGCCGAAAACAAAGATATTGCCGCTTTTTACCAAATGATTCGCGATTATCTGACGGCTTTTCCTGCCGGATAATGTTTTCAATATTCCGTATTGCAAAAGCTCCCCGCAGTCGGGGAGCTTTTTTAATCTGTTGAAAGACCGGGTGCGGTCGTTATTGGAAAAAAATTACGGCCCGTGCACGGGGCGCAGGCCGTAATTAAAATTTATTTATTTTCCTGACGGCTTTTCATATAATGCTCCAGCCAGTGGATATTATACATACCGTCAATATATTCCGGCTGGGAAATAATTTCCTGATGCAGCGGAATGGTTGTCTGCACGCCTTCAATGACAAATTCTTCCAAAGCGCGGCGCATACGCATAATGGCGGCGCTGCGAGTGGGGGCATGAACAATCAGTTTGGCGATCATGCTGTCATAAAACGGCGGAATCGAATAGCCGGAATAAATTTCGGAATCGACCCGCACGCCGAGACCGCCCGGCGCGTGCCACTCGGTAATTTTACCCGGGCAGGGGGTAAAGGTTTCCGGATTTTCGGCGTTGATACGGCATTCGATTGCATGACCGTTGAATTTGACGTCTTTTTGTTCAAACCCGAGCGGAGCCCCGCTGGCAATGCGGATCTGCTCGCGGACAATGTCAATGCCGCTGACGGCCTCGGTAACCGGATGTTCCACCTGCAGACGGGTGTTCATTTCAAGAAAATAAAATTTTCCGTCTTCATAAAGAAATTCCAGCGTACCGGCGTTAAAATAGCCGATCTTGGCAATGGCCTTGCGGACGATTTCGCCGATTTCTTCCCTCTGTGCCTGGTTTAAGGCCGGTGAGGGCGATTCTTCGATAACTTTTTGGTTATTGCGTTGAATGGAGCAATCGCGTTCGCCCAAATGGACAACATTGCCATATTTGTCGGCCAGAATCTGCATTTCGATATGGCGCGGTTTTTGCAAATATTTTTCCATATAAACGACATCGGTCGGGAAAGCTGCTTTTGCCTCGGCGCGCGCCATGGTATAGGCTTCTTTGATATCGTCGTCGCTGAAGGCTACTTTCATACCCTTGCCGCCGCCGCCGTCTTTGGCTTTGATGATGACCGGATAACCGATTTCGTGTGCCCATTTTTTGGCGTCTTCAAGCGTATCAAGCGAAGGCGAACCGGGAGTTACCGGAATGCCGGCCTCAATCGCCGCCTGGCGGGCGGTGATTTTGTCTCCCATTTTGCGCATTTGCGCAGCCGTCGGGCCGATAAAAGTAATACCGTGTTCTTCAACCATTTCGGCAAAGTCGGCGTTTTCGGAAAGAAAGCCGAATCCCGGGTGGATGGCGTCGGCACCGGTAACCAGCGCGGCGGAAATGATGGCCGATTTGTTAAGATAGGAGTCGATCGAGCGAGCCGGCCCGATGCAAACGGCCTCATCGGCCAGCCGGACATGCATTGCGTTGGCGTCGGCTTCGGAGTGGACCGCAACCGTGCGGATGCCCATTTCCCGGCAGGCGCGATGAATACGCAGGGCAATCTCTCCGCGGTTGGCAATCAATACTTTTTCAAACATAGCGTTTCCTTAAATGAATTAAAATTGCTTATTCAATCACGATCAGAGGTTCGCCGTATTCAACCGGATCTCCGCTTTCAACCAAAATTTTTGTAACTTTTCCGGCCGTGTGGGCTTTAACCGGGTTAAAGGTTTTCATGGCCTCGATCAGGCAGACCGTGTCGCCTTGGGCAACGGTGTCGCCGATTTTGACATAATTCGGGGTGTTCGGGTCGCTGGACAGATAAACAACGCCGACCATCGGGGATTTAACGCATCCCGGAAGCTTTGATACGTCGGTGGCGCTGTCGGCAACTTCTGCGGCGGCAGCGGAAGCCGGAGCAGCCGGCGCCGGAGCGGCGGCGGGAACAACGGCAGCCGGGGCTGCGGAAACGACGGCCGGGGCCGTTGCGGCTGGAGCGTGCGATTTGATCAGGGAAACGCGGAAGTTTTCGGTTTCGACTTCGATTTCCGCCAGATCGTTCATTTTAAGAACAGCAGCCAGCCTGCTGACAATTTTTGTATCAAAAGGTTCAGACATTATAAATTTCTCTCAGTTTAAATTAACACTAGACAGACTGTTTGTACCCCAATGCGATTCATAAAACAACAAAAATATTCAAAAAAATGCAAATTTGATGCAAAAAACGGGCAAAAATACATCAAAAAATGAAAAAAACGGCTCTTTTTTGCATTTTTTATTTTGTGGAAAAATGTTGTTTTTTACATCAGGTGGCCAAAACCGGTGCGGATATGACCTTTGCTGTAAAAATAAAGAAACTCTTCTTCGCTGTTCATTTCCAGCAGGTCTTTGTACAGTTCTTCGTTGTCGGCGGCGCGCCCCGTTTCGGCAATGATTTTGAGGTCGTTCAGATAATCGTCGTAAGCTTTTTGAAATTTTGGTTTTTCCATGCTGTCAAAACGGGTGAGCAAAACGGCAGCCGCCGCATCGCCGAGGCGTCCGTATTCGTCTTCCAACCCCTCGTTTGCCCGGCAGGGAAAAGCCGCCAGAAAAAACACCGCCGTCAAAAACAAAAATTTCATAAGTTTTTTACCTCTTTTATAATACGCTACATAATATGTTAACCAATTAATCGTAAAAATATGGTTATCAAAAGCAACGGACGGAACGGGGATATGTTAAAGAAAAGTTTGTTTTTTGCCGCCGGGATATGGCTTTCGGCCGTCAGCAGCGCCGGAGCCTGGAGTTATGGGGAGTTTATTTCCTGCAACGCGCTTAATCCGATGCCCAAAGTTACGTTCAAAACCTCATACGGCCAGTTGGTGCACGATTTCAACCTGACGACATCCGAACTGACGTCAAAATCTTCCGATAAAGAAAAAGGATTTTTCGTTGATGGTCTGGCCACGGTCAAAACCAGCAGTTCGGTTCGGCTGCTGAAATATACGGTGCGCAAGCTCGATGCCAATGCAACCTGCGTGCTGCCGGCAGAAGTTGAATTTTATCTGGGCTACAAGGAACCGGAAATATTTGTTTCCAAAGACATCGACAAAGACAGCTGCCGTTTTTCCGTCGTTATCCGGCACGAGCAGGTGCACCAGCGGATAAACAAGCTGGTGCTGGAGTATTTTCTGCCGCTGCTGAGCGACGAGTTTTTGCGTGCGGTGCAGGATGTCAAAGCGGTTAAGGTTTCTTCTCCCGAACAGGCGGAAGAGGGCGCCAAAGAGCTGATGCGCTATTACCGCGCCCGTTTGGATCCGATTATTGAAACTTATGAAAAAGTGCGCCAAAACGAGCAGGAAAAACTCGATAACCTGACCAATTACCAGATGGAATGGGAACTTTGCAAAAAGTATGAAAAAGAACATCCCGCCGCCAAAGAAGAATAAAAGCGGAAGGTAAAAACGCATCTTTGTCGAAAAAAATAGACAAATTTTAAGTTGACGAAAATGCCGGCTTGATTTATATTAAAAAGACAAAAGTAAGTATTAACATAATTATTAACATCATAAAAATTAGAAAAAATGAAACAGTTGATGACATTAACCACCGGCAAAAACTGGTGGCAGGGAGAGGTTAAGTTCAATTACAACCTCCGTGCATGGATGAAAATTCTGGCCATGATCATTGCAATTCCGTTTGCCGTGGTCGGTTTGGCAGGCTATGGCCTTTGGCACCTTTTCGTCTGGTGTTGGCAACGGCTGAAAAAAATGTTTTCCCGTCCGGGAGCGGATTTGTCTCAGGCGACAGAAAAACCGGAAACAGCCTCCGCTCCCGCGGATGAGCCTGCCGGACAGCCGCAAAAGCCTTCCAAATTCTGGAAAAACAACTGGTGGCCGGTGGGCTGGATAATTCTGGTTCTGCTCCTTATTCTCGGTTGGTGGAAAAGTTGCAGTTCTTTGGAACCCAAACCCGAACCGACACCCGTCGCAACCGTCTATGAAACGGCTTTTGACAAGGTTGTTGTAGCACGGGCCTATCTGGACGGCGTACAGTCGGAAGTCAATGGCAAATGTCCGCGCGCCCTGGTCGGTTTCAAGTTCATCAATGGCAAGCCGGTTAAAGATTTCAACTTTGAAGGTATGACTTATGATCAGGCCGTTAAAGTTGTAGCGGAAGACTGGCGTCCGGTGGTGGTTGACAACCTCAACCCCGGAGTTGAGCTGAACGAACAGCAAATGGCCGTGGTTACGTTGACGGCCATGCGGATGGGAAAATACGGTTTTGCCCGTTCGACTTTCCTTGAAAAAGTTAATCAGGGCAAGTTGAACGAAGCCGGTGAATGGCTGCTGCTGCAAAAGCCGGACGGTTCTGTCCGCAAAACGGGCAGCGAACCCAAGCAGTATTTTTACATACTGCGGCTTTTGTGGAACGGTGAACTGACCATAAACGAACTGCTCGATTATCCGATGTTTTCCTACAAAGGGCTCGGTATGCAGATAGTGGAACCCGCCGACGGCGAATACCGCTTTACCAAAGAAGTGGAAGACCTGCTTCTGAAAGGAAATTATCCGACCCCGCGGGAAGCCCTTGAGCTTGAGCTCTGACATTTCATTTTTTTATCCTCCGGCCTGAAAAAGCCGGAGGATTTTCTTTTGTCATTACAATAGACAAAAAATATTTTTTATGCTATGGTGAAAAAATATAATACGAGGTAAAAATGCAGAAAAGCGAAGCTCTGGATACACTGGTCAGAATTACCGAAACCGAAGAACGGGATTTTTCCGATTTCGGAAGAGATTGCAATCAGTTGGAAGAAATTATCAAAGAATATCCTCAATATTCCGGCTATTGTTTGTCGGCCACGGTACAGATGGCCGGCGATAAAGGCTTTAACTCGGATATCCAGCCGACGGTCGGCAATTTGTTTACCCTTGCGGCGCTTAATTTGCCGGCGGAAGAAGTCATCGGGGAAACCAAGCGTGCTTTTAATCGCAATCCTTCTTTTGCCTTTTATCTCATCCCCGGCTTGTTAAAACAGCGCCCCGAGCTGTCCGCGGCTCTGTTTCCGCCGGTGATGGAAAAAGCCGCCGGACAGAATGCAAACGGCTCCTACCGGGCGATTTCCGCCGTCAGAAGCTGCGTATATCATGCCGCGGCGGATGATGCCGGCAAAATGATGGATCAGATTTTTGCCGCCGGAACAAACCCGGTGGTACAAAAAGGAATGTACGATTTTCTGGGCAATCTGTACGGTGCGCATCCGGAAATGAAAGAACGGATTTTTTCCCTGCTGGAATCCTCCGAACTGCTCAGTCCGCAAAACTATGCTTCTTTTTATGCCAGCCTCGGAAAAATAGGAATGACGGGGGAGGCGGAAAGTGTCCGGGCGCTTAAACTGATGTCTTCCTATCTGCAAAAAGATGACAATACCCCGGCCTCGCTGACGGCCGCCTACAAAACAATCGGCGAGATGATGGCCGCCTCAGACGGAAAAACGACGCCGGCAATGGAAGAGGTTGTGCAAACCGGGCTTAAAAACGCCGCCAATGATAAAGCTTCGCAAAAAACCGCCTGGCGGCTGCTGGGAGAACACGACAAACTGTGCAGCAGCGTTTCTTTTTGCCGGCGCGGGGAGAAGAACGAAGAAAACCTGTTCGGGTTGGAAAAAACGGAAAATATAAAAGCGGACGAAGTCTGCGTTTTGGTTTTGGGCGGCGACGGTACCCGCAGCGAAAAGGCGTTAAACGGCTATCTGGGAGATATTTACCGGCTGCTCAAAGAAAACGACCTGCAGGAAAAGGCAAATGTTTACGGTGTCGTTTACGATTTCGGAGATTTTATGAATCTCAATTATGCCCGCAGCCGCCAGATGGAAAAATACGGCAGGAAAATTCATATTAAGAAGGAGCTTTCTTCCGAAACGATGGATCCCAAATATATCGGAGAAATTTTCACCAAGGCCGTTTTGCCCCGGATTTCGGCCGATAACGGTTCCCGCCGGCTGAGCGAAAAAGAAGCGGCGGCAGGCGTGCGCCGGCTGAATATCGTGGCGCATTGCCACGGCGCCTATACGGCTCTCCGGCTGGAGGAAATGATGCAGCAAAAAATGAAAGAACTGGGATACGATAAACGGGAACGGGAAAATATCCAGCGTCAGTTGCTGGTAGTGGCGCAGTCGCCGTATTGTCCGCTGGGAGAGTCAAAATCGACCTTTGTGTCGTTTGCCTCGGTTAAAGACGACGAGGTCAGCCATTATAACAACTTTGAAAAATATGTGCGTTCCCTAAACGGCAGGGAAGAAATCCCCCTTTCTTATTTTCCCGGTCGCAGGGGCAACATCTTTTTGGCCGGCGATATGGGCAAGGGCGTTGATCAGCATAATTTCTGGGGGTACCATCCTTCTCCCGAAATGAACCGGGAAGGGCAGGCCTTAACGGCGCTTTCGGCCAAAGTTCTGGTCAACGGGGTCAAAAATTCGCTGACCCCGGAACAGGGCATTCCGGAAGTCAAAGCTCTGGCGGCGGATACCGAAGAAAGCCGAAAGCTGTTTAATGCCGTTTCCGAAAACGGGGAAAAAGTGTATAACCGGATTTTGGCGGAAAGCATTATCGGCCGGCGGAATCAATCCCGGCAAAATTAAACCGGAACTTTTTTCTGTCATCTGCGGGGCTGCGTAAAATTTCTGTTGCCCGCGGTTCTTTTTTGGGATTATATTAAGGCGGTAAAAATTTTCAGGGAGGCAAAATGGCGGATTTCTGGGCAGAAGGGATGCGGGCGGCATTGTTGGCCGGGATGGTTACCGGGCTCGGCGGCTTTTTGACTTTTATCAAAACGGCTTATTCCAAAGACGATATCAATCTGATGCTAAACACTGCGGCCGGCGTTATGCTGGCGGCCTCGTTCTTTTCGCTGATGGATCCGGCTCTTTCCGGCCTGCGTCAGCTTTCACTCGGCAGTCATCAAACGGCGTTGCTGTTTTCTTTTGCCGTTTTTGTCGGGATGGGAATAATTGCCCTCTTAAACGCTCTTTTACCGCACGAACACGAAATTTCCGGACACCACGGCGGCAGTATGCAGATCGGCGCTGCCTGGCTGTTTGTGATTGCCATCAGCATCCATAAAATGCCGGAAGGTCTGGCCATCGGCATTGCCTACGGCGGCGGACACCTGGGCAGTCCTGAAAGTCTGACCATCGGGATTGCACTGCAGAATATCCCCGAAGGGCTGACGGTGGCGATTACCCTGATCGCGGCAGGTTATTCCCGTCTGAAAGCGTCGTTGGCGGCAATGATGAGCGGGATGATGCAGCCTTTTGGGGCCGTTCTCGGACTGTTGATTGCCGATATCGGTCCTTTGATGATTCCTCTCGGTATGGCGTTTGCCGGCGGAGCAATGTTGTTTGTGATTATCAACGAAGTGCTGCCCGAAACCTACGATGCCGCGCAAAATAAAAAATCGGCGCTGGCGCTGTTTGCCGGTTTTGTTCTGATGTGCGGCTTAAGTATAGCCATGCAGTAAGCAGCCGCTTGACATATATCCCCGTTTGCGGTATTTTCCGTTTCTAAATCTGATTATTTATAAATTTTTATATCATGGAATATATGGAATATATGTTAGAAACACCGGAGCAGGTGGAGCGGGATATTAATGTCCTTAAAAACGGCTCATTTACGGAACGTGAGGATTATCTTAAAACTCATACGCTGACGCGCGACGGGCTTGCTTTCCTCATTGCTTCAAAAAATGTGTATCTGATTTTGTTATCGGCCGCCCGCTGTTCTTTCGACAGCTTTAACGAGTTGGCCCTGGTGCGTTTGGAAATCGAAGAACTCACCTTGCAGTATCTTGATTTGCGCGAGATATTGTGGGTCGATGCGGAAGAAGCCCTGGTTCAAACCAAATTTGTGGCCGGCATCCGCAAACTGTTTTCGCGGTTTCCCCTTTCCGGGCGCGGCGAAGTTGCCCTGCTGAGAACGGGAAACAAAACCCTGATTACGGAATACGAGAAAAAATGGGGGCTTCGTTCCAAAGAAGCCAAAAACCTGCGTCTCCGGATGTCCTTATGAAAAAAAAGCATTTTCGGTTTTTCCGAAAATGCTTTTTTTTGTTGCGATACATGCTTGTCGAAAGGCTATTTGCGTTTTTGCGGCATTTTAACTTCTTCGTTTTCCTTAAAATAACGAACGGTGTCCGCTTTCAGTTCGGAAGTCGCCTCTTCGTCGCAGACGATCAGGGCGTGCGGATGCATTTGCAAAATGCTGAGCGGGCACATATGATTGATGCTGCCTTCTATTGCCCCATGCAGAGCTTTGGCTTTCTTATCGCCGCTGGCAATAACCATCACGTCGCGCGCGTCCATAATGGTGGCAATACCGATGGTCAGCACGTTTCTCGGCACCAGGTTGGTATCGCCGCCGAAGAAACGGGCATTGGCATTGATAGTGTTTTTATTCAGCGTCTTAACCCTGGTGCGGGAGGCAAGCGACGAACCGGGTTCGTTAAAAGCAATATGTCCGTCTTCGCCCACGCCGGCAATCAGCAGATCGATGCCGCCGTAACTGCGGATCAGTTTTTCGTACGAACTGCATTCTTTGGCAAAATCGGTCGTCTGTCCGTTTAAGAGATGGACGTTGCTTTTTTTGATGTCTATGTGGTCAAAAAACTTATTCCACAAAAAGTAATGATAACTCTGTTCGTCCTGGGGGCTTAAGCCGACATATTCGTCCATATTGAAAATAACGACGTTCTGAAACGAAAGTTTGCCTTTGCGGAACATACCGATCAGCCGTTCAAACATTCCGAGCGGTGAGCTGCCGGCGGGAATTGCCATCACAAAAGGTTTGTCTTTGGTCGGGTGGGCGGCCTTGATCTTGTAGGCTACATAGTCAGCGGCCCACTGCGAGCATTGTTCATAATCGGGGGAGATAATCAGTCTCATGGGAAAATATCCTTTATACTTTAATTATTATTTGATAATGTTAATATGAATTATAAAAATAAAGAAAAGGTAAATGATCATGTTTAACTGGTTTTCTCCCAAAGTTTATAACGAAGGTTATCTGCCCGAAGAAGACGGGCATCAGGTCTGGTTTATGGAAGCCGGTTGCAAAAGCGGAAAACCCGTGCTGGTTTTTCACGGCGGCCCGGGCGGCGGTTCCGGCCTGCACCATGCGGCAGCTTTTGACCGCCGGCGCTACCGTATAATCTTTTTTGACCAGCGCGGCAGCGGCCGTTCCCTGCCGGCGGGAGAAACGGCGCACAATACCACCGCGCTGCTGCTGCACGATGCCGCAAGGCTGCTGGACTATTTGTCGGTAAAAGAAAAAGTTATTCTGCTCGGCGGCTCCTGGGGGTCGACGCTGGCGCTTTTGTTTGCCGAAAAATATCCGGAGCATGTGGAGTCGCTGTTGTTGTCAAAAATTTTTCTGGCCGATGAAACGGCGGCCGATTGGGTGGACGGGATCAGCGGCTGGTTTTATCCCGATATAATGGACCAGCTGCGGCAGGGTATTCCCGACGGTGCAGACCTGCCGGGCCGCTATGCCGAAATGATCAATTCTTCCGATTTGTCCGATCAGGTTCGGGCGGTTTCCCTGTATGGCTGTTACGAGCGCGTTTTGGGACAGCTTTCCCCGCATCTCGGCAAAGAAGAGGTAACGCTGGCCGATGTCAATTCCGCCAAAATTTATCTCAATTATGCGGCCGCCTCTTTTATGCTGAAACCCGATCAGATCATGAACAACATTGATCGCATCAGACATTTGCCGGCGCTTATCGTCCACAACCGGCTGGATATGGTCTGCCCGCTGATCGGCGCCTGGCGGCTGCACAAAGCGCTGCCGGCTTCCAAACTGGTTATCGTGCCCGAAAAAGGCCACGTCGGACCGCTGATGTCGCGCACCTTGAAAAAGGAAATCAAAAATTTCCTGAAACGTTAATTTCTCCGGCGGGGAAGAAAGTCGAGCGCCAGCGAATTGATGCAGAAGCGGCAACCGGTCGGAGTCGGCCCGTCGTCAAACACATGACCGAGGTGCGAATGACAGTTGGCGCAGCAAACCTCGGTGCGGTTCATGCCATAGCTGTAATCGGGAACCATTCGGACGCTGCCGGGGAGGGCGGCGTCAAAACTCGGCCATCCGCAGCCGCAGTCAAATTTCTGTTCGGAGGTAAACAGGGGATTGCCGCAGCCGGCGCAGATGTAAACTCCTTTTTCGTTAAACTGGTAATATTTACCGGAAAATGCCGGTTCGGTAGCCTTGTGGTGCAATACATTATATTGTTCTGTCGTCAGAACGCGCATTTTGGGCATTGATAACTCCGTTTAAAAAGGTTGCAGACCGGATTAAAATAACCTTTTTTCCGTCGTTTTCCAGTGCCCGTTGCCGGAAAAACAGCCGCTTTATTTGTATTTTCCGGTTTTTCGGCGGCGCAACGCCTTCAGCCGTGCTTTCAGAAGTGCGAAGGAAAATCCGGCAAACGAGCGAAATTCCCGGTAATAGTCGTCGTCAGCAAAATAGCGTCCGGCGGTTACGTTCTTGATGATAAACAAAACGGCGGCTTTTCTGTTTTCGGGGGCGTTTTGCCCGATAAAGTCAAGAATCATCCGGCTGATGGTCAGGCTGTCGTCTTTGCGTTTTTGTTCTTTTTCCGGATGATGGGTCAGAGAACCCGGGTTCATGATGTAATGATACCTGGTGTTGTCGATAACGCCGAGGCGCCGGCAGAAAGTCAGGCATTGGATGATAAAAAAGTTGTCTTCGGCGATCAGTCCGGCCGGAAAGAAAAGTTTGTGCCGCCGGAGAAAATCGGCGTTGTAAAGTTTATTCCAGCAACTGCCGTTTTTAACCGCTTTCAGTTTGTCGGCAAAGGCCGTGCAGACGCCGGGTTTGCCTGCCCAGATTTTGGTTTTTTCCGGCCATTCGGCGGAAGTGGCCGCGGTAACGATTTCCGCCTCGTTTTCAACTGCCGCCTTATGCAGCTTTTCATAAAAATCGGGATCAATAAAATCGTCGGAATCAATAAAGCCGATGTACTTGCCTTTGGCGATTTCGATACCGTGGTTGCGGGTAAGACTGATGCCGTAGTTCTGCCCCCGATCGACAAGCCTGATGCGGGGGTCGCCGATCTTGCGGACAACTTCGACGGTATTGTCGCTTGAGCCGTCGTCAATACAGATGATTTCAAGGTTTTTGTATGTTTGGTTAAGAATGCTGTTTAAGCAGCGTTCAATAAAAGAGGCGGCATTGTAGGCGGGGACAATCACGCTGATCAGGTCGTCGTTCATTTTTTGCTCCGTTGCGGTTTTGTTTATTCTGCCAGTATAGCGGCAGGAGGCATAAATACAAGCCCTTTCTCCGGCAAAAGAGAAGAGTTGTTGACAGAACGGGCAAATTTCTTGATTTGTCGGCGGCGGAGAGTAATATGTCGGGTATTAAGACTAACTGTGAGGATTTTAATATGAAAGGCATTATTCTGGCCGGTGGCAGCGGTTCACGTTTGTATCCGCTGACCAATGTTATCAGCAAGCAGCTGCTGCCGGTTTATGACAAACCGATGATCTACTACCCGTTGTCCACCCTGATGTTGTTCGGCATCCGCGAGATATTGATTATCTCCACCCCGCAGGATACCCCGAATATTGAAAAACTGTTCGGCGACGGTTCTCGGTTGGGGTTGAGCTTGTCATACAAGGTTCAGCAGGAGCCCAAGGGTATTGCCCAGGCTTTTACCATCGGAGCGGATTTTATCGGCAACGATGACGTTTGCCTGATATTGGGCGACAACATTTTTTATATGGGCGAACAGCTCAAACTGTTTAAAAACGAAATTGCCAACAATCCCGGCGGCACGGTTTTCGGCTACCATGTATCGGATCCGGAGCGTTTCGGTGTGGTTGAATTTGACAAGAATTTCAAGGCGGTTTCGATTGAGGAAAAACCCCAACGGCCGAAATCAAATTATGCGGTGGTCGGGCTTTATTTCTACAAATCGGACGTTGTCGAAAAAGCAAGGAGTCTCAAGCCTTCTGCCCGCGGCGAACTGGAAATTACCGACTTAAACCGGCTTTACCTGGAAGAAGGTCGCTTAAACGTTCTGCCCATGAAACGCGGCAATGCCTGGCTTGACGCGGGAACGCCGCAGTCGCTCCTGGAGGCGTCCAATTTTATCGGCATTATCGAAAAACGGCAGGATTTAAAAATTGCCTGCATAGAAGAAATTGCCTATCGCCGCGGTTTTATCTCTTCCGACCAGTTGCTGAAACTGATTGACGAGTTAAAAGACGGCGTGACATACAAAGATTATCTTAAACGTGTTTATGAGGACTATCATGAAGGTTTCTAAAACGGCGATTGACGGTGTTTATATCGTGGAACCCCGGGTTTTTGAAGATGCCCGCGGCTATTTTTTCGAGAGCTGGAACAAAGCGGCCTTAAAAGAGCAGGGAATTGATTACGATTTTATTCAGGACAATCAGTCCAAATCGTGCTACGGCACCATCCGCGGCATCCATTTTCAGAAAGGCGAATATGCCCAGGCCAAGCTGGTGCGCGTGCTGGAGGGAACGGTTTTGGACGTGGCCGTCGACCTGCGCCCCGGTTCCGAAACTTTCGGCCGTCATGTTGCGGTTGAATTGTCGGCGGAAAACAAAAAGCAACTGATGATCCCGCGCGGTTTCGGACACGGTTTTTCGGTGTTGACGCCGACCGCCGTGTTCGCTTATAAATGCGACAACGTTTATTGCAAAGAGGCCGAGGGCGGACTGCTCTACAACGACCCGGCTTTGGGCATCGACTGGAAAATAGATACGGACAAAGCCGTCCTTTCCGAAAAAGACAGGCACAATCCGTTGTTAAAGGAGATAAAATGTATTTAGTAACCGGATGCGACGGCCAGCTCGGCAGCGAACTGAGGCGGCTGCTGGGCGACAAGGCCGATTATACCGACAGAAAGCTTTTAGACATCACCAACCCCGAAATGGTCAGACTGATTGTTACCCCCGAGCGTTATCAGGCGGTCATCAACTGTGCGGCCTATACGGCGGTGGACAAGGCGGAAGACGAAGGCGATCTGGCCGCCAAAATCAACATAGAAGGACCGGCCAATCTGGCCGTAAACGGTGTTCCTCTCATCCATATTTCAACCGACTATGTGTTTGAGGGTAAAAACTATGTCCCCTATATAGAAACCGATCCCACCCGGCCAAAGTCGGTCTACGGCTGCACCAAGCTGGAGGGCGAAAAAGCCGTTATGTCGCGCGCCCACACGGCGGTTATTATCCGTACGTCCTGGCTTTATTCCGAATTTGGCAACAACTTTGTCAAAACCATGCGGCGGCTGGGCAGGGAACGCGGTATGCTGAAAGTGATTTTTGACCAAATAGGCACTCCGACCTATGCCGGCGATCTGGCAGCGGCGATTGTGCATATTCTGCCCTATCTCCGGCCGGGAATGAAAAGCATATATCATTTTTCCAACGAGGGGGTTTGTTCGTGGTACGACTTTGCCAAGGCGATTATTGAAATGTCCGGCCTTTCCTGCGACATCCGCCCGATCGAAAGCTGGGAGTATCCGTCAAAAGCGGCGCGTCCGCCGTATTCGGTTTTAAACAAAGCCAAGATAAAAAAAGACTTTGGCATCAGGATCCGTCATTGGCGCGATGCCCTGAGGGATTGTATTGACAATTTGGAGGAAAATAACAGATGAAAGCAGTTTTGGTAACCGGTGGAGCCGGTTTTATCGGTTCAAACTTTGTGCCCTTCTGGGTCAAAAAATATCCCGATTATCTGGTCGTCAATCTCGACAAACTGACCTATGCCGGTAATCCGGACAACGTCAGGGAATGCGAAGGGGCAGCAAACTACCGCTTCGTTAAAGGCGATATCTGCGATGCCGGCCTTGTCGCCCGCCTGTTTAAGGAATATGACATCCGCGGCGTGGTTCACTTTGCCGCCGAAAGCCATGTCGACAATTCCATCAGCGGACCGCGCGCTTTTATCGAAACCAATCTTTTGGGTACTTTTACGCTCCTTGATGCCGCTCGCAATCATTGGATGGAAGCGCCGCACAAGGTAAAACCCGGCTATGAGGACTGTCGTTTTCATCACATCTCGACCGATGAAGTCTATGGCGCATTGGGTGAAACCGGATTTTTCAGCGAAACCACGCCCTATGATCCGAGTTCTCCCTATTCGGCCTCCAAGGCGGGATCGGATATGCTGGCGCGAGCCTATCACCGCACCTATGGTATGAACATCACCGTTTCCAACTGTTCCAACAACTACGGCCCCAAACAGCACCCGGAAAAGCTGATTCCGAAGATTATCTCCAATGCTCTGTCGGGTAAGGAAATCCCGATTTACGGCGACGGCAAAAACGTCCGCGACTGGCTTTTTGTGCTGGATCACTGCAAGGCCGTCGATCTGATCTTCCATAAGGGCAGAAACGGGGAAACATATAATATCGGCGGCCATAACGAAAAGAACAATCTGGAGATTGTCGACGCTATCTGTTCAATCTTAAACGACCGCCGTCCGCGTGCGGACGGAAAATCGTACAAAGAGCAGGTTGTCTTTGTCAAAGACCGTCCGGGACACGATCGCCGTTATGCTATCAACGCCGACAAAATCACTTCCGAACTCGGCTGGAAAGCGGACGAAAATTTTGCAACCGGCATTGTCAAAACGGTTGATTGGTACCTTGACAATCTGAATTTGTAGGAGAGGCCGATGCGCCGATACGGATTTAAGCTGTTTAGCACCAATTTGCAGAACAACCCGGCTTTTGTCGACGAGGCGGC
Organism: uncultured Alphaproteobacteria bacterium; assembly: GCA_944390375.1. GTDB lineage: Bacteria > Pseudomonadota > Alphaproteobacteria > RF32 > CAG-239 > JAFUYI01. The sequence goes on from CALXPZ010000011.1 coordinate 16,301, forward strand.
CGGGTTTGTCCGCGCCAACCAAGAATCAATGTTCGTTGAGTTGATGGTCGTGCCGACAACGCCGGCGGAAGATATGGCCGTTTTGCATGACAAACTGGCCGGGCTGGAAGTAACGATCCACGCCCCGCACAATGCCATGAACTTTGACACCGGCCATAAAGAAAATTTTGAAGGCAATGTCAAAATTCTGGCATCTGCGCAAAGAGCCGCTGATATGTTCGGTTCCAAAATTATCGTCGTCCATGCCGGCGGCGGCAGAGAACAAGCCGCTCTGGAAGAAACGGCGCGCCAGTTCCGCCTGTTTAACGACAGCCGGATTGTGGTTGAAAACCTGCCTTATCAGGCAGATGACGTCAGCGGTTTTATGCACGGCAACACACCTGAGGAAATCAAATATATCATGGACTATGCCGGCTGCGGTTTTTGTTTCGACTTTTCCCATGCCGTCTGCGCCGCCAATTCGCTCGGTCTGGATATTGAAAAGCAACTGTCCGGGTTTTATAAATTAAATCCGACGGTTTACCATATGTGCGATGGCGATCTCGACGGCACCAAAGACCGGCATATGCACTACGGTGAGGGGAATTTCCCGCTCAAAAAGTTTTTGCGGGAATACACGGCGGCCGAGGCCATGATCACGATGGAAACCGGAATGGGAATGCCGAAAGATGCTTCCGCCTGGATAAAAGATTTTGCTTATTTGCAGCATTTGGAAAAAGAATAAGGAGAAAAGATTATGCCGTTTTTAAGAGTTTATACCAACGCCGGACTGAAAAACAAAGATGCCGGACAGTTTTGTGAACGCGCTTCCGAACTGGTGGCAAACAAACTCGGCAAACCGATTGCTTATGTGGTTGTCAGCTTAACGCAGGAAACAATGGCTTTCGGCGGCAGCGCTTCCGCTAAAGGTGTGCTTGCCTATATGGACTCAATCGGTTTCAGTGATAAAGAAGGTCTGGTCAAATTGTTGACGGAATTTTTCTATGAGCGGTTTGAAAATGTCGATTTAAACAACATCAATATCGTAACCGCCTCGTTGCCGGCTTCCGACGTGGCAATCGCCGGCCGCGCCCTCGGTTAGGAGAGAAGAACCTATACAATAAGGAAGACGTATGAACATCACCAATTTCAGAAATGGAATTTTTGCCTTGAGAACCAGGCGTTTTGGTTCAGTGGCGGAAATTATGGTTAAAAAATTGTATAATCTGAAACCGTCAACAACCTTATTGTATGATTTGTTTGACCCTGTTGATAAAAAAAGAATTGAGGTAAAGTTTTCCACAGTTTCGGAAAACAGCATCCGAAAAATAAACGAAAGTAATGTTATTGACGAGTGTGTGCGGGCTAACGCGGAAAGAAGAATATTGTCTCTCGCCGACGCTTCCCGCAGGCGTTTTAATTGCAACATCCAGCAAATAAAATGCCGGGCATTTGATGTGTTATATTACGGATTATTTTTCTTTGATAAAATTCTGATTTTTAAAATGACTGCAGAACAGGTCAAAAACTGTCCCGGATACAGCGATAAAATGCATCGTGGAAATAAAGGGGAGGGACAATTTCATATTGACAATAAAAATTTTGTCATGCATTGCGAAAACTATTTTGAAAGAGAACTTTCTTATCAGGAATTATATTGTTTGCTGAAATAATCCCTGATGTTCCGCCAGGCGTTTTCGGGCAATGTCAAAATATTCTTTATCCAGCTCAATGCCGATAAAACGCCGTTTCAGGTTCAGGCAGGCAATGCCGGTGGTGCCGCTTCCCATCGTAAAATCCAGCACCGTGTCGCCCGGATTGGTAAATGTTTTTACCAGATATTCCATCAGGGCGACCGGCTTTTGCGTCGGGTGCAGGTTTGATGACAAAATATCCCGTTTGAACTGGACGATTTGCAGCGGGTAGCGTAAGCCGCTGTCGTGATATTCAAACGGTTTTCTGTTTTGGGAGTCTACCAGCAGCCCGAGTTTTCCCTCCTTGATTTTGTTGCTTCTTCTGGGACCTTCATAAACGGTCATCTGCGGATTGTAAGTAGGCTGGTTTTTATAAAAAACGCAGATTGTTTCAATCACCTTGGCCGGTCTTTTTTTGAGCTGGAAAATATTGGTCGCCCGTTCTTTCTGCCAGTAGATGTCGTATTTATATTCGCCGATGTTGGATATCCTCAGATAACTGTTAAAGGGCTCATTGCCGAATAAAAGAATGGGGGTGTTGTTTTTACGGATTTTTTTCAGACATTTCCACATTTTTTCAAACGGGATAACCTCATCCCACGGGCAGGCCGTCGTGCCGTAGGGAATATCCGTAATAACGGCGTCAACCGTAACCCCCTCCCGGATCAGCCGGTTCATCACCTCGATACAATCACCGTTATATAAACTGATATCCATGTGTCGTCCTCAGCCGAATACTTTTAAACGCTCTTCCAACGGGAGGAAACTTTTTTCGTCGGCCGGCTGTTCAATGCTGCCGAACGGCATTTGCGCCAACAGCCGCCAATGTCCGGGCAGGTTAAAAGCAAGTTTGACTTCGTCGTCAATCAGCGGATTATAATGCTGGAGCGAAGCCCCGATGCCCAGTTCCGTCAAAGCCAGCCAGATCATATATTGCAGCATACCGTTTGACTCAAGCGACCAGACCGGAAAATTTTCGGCATAAAGCGGAAATTTTTGCTGCAGGCTTTCAATCGTGTTGCCGTCTTCAAAAAACAAAACGGTTCCGGTTCCCGCTGCAAAGGTCTTTATTTTTTCTATGGTCTGGGACATTTTGTCATCGGGTACGATTTTGCTCAGTTCGGTCAGGACAATATCCCACAGTTTTTGATAATAGTCCCCGTATAAAACAACCAGCCTTGCCGACTGCGAATTAAATGCGCTGGGGCAGAATTTCAGGGCATGGGCGATTGTTTCCGTGATTTCCGTTTCGCTGACTTTGTTTTTGGCGCCCAGGTGATAAATGGAACGCCGTTCGGAAAACAGGCTGCTTAAATCTTTTTTCATCAAACTCTCTCCTTGTTGTTGGCTGTTAATAATATAATGCCGGCGGCAACCGATAAAAGGTGCTTTTTAAAACTTACCTGGCCGCCTGCCGCATAAGCCTGGTAATTGCGTTGATGTCGTCCGGCTGCCGCGGGTCTTCGCAAATCATGTTGCTGCGTTCAAATCCACATTTCAGGCAGCGGTGGACAATCTGATAACCCTTGTTGGAGTTATAAACGATTCTGATCGGTTCCATCAGACCGCCGCAATCGCTGGCGCGGTCGCCGGGCACAATATCGACATGGAGAGAATAAAGGCAGAAAGGGCAGTGGTTCCGGTAGCTTCCGCTGCTGATCGGCAGCACTTCCCGCCCGCAATGCCGACAGATAAAGCCGGTGTTTTCTTCTTTTCTTCCCATTTATTTCCCCTTTGCGATAAAAATCATACCCTCAACCGGTTTTCCGTTTTCCCGGCGCAATTCGGCCGACCGGGTCATAATATCCGAATAGCCCGCTTTTTGCAAAAGTTTTTTGACATAATCGGGATTATGACGGTAACGTCCGTTAGTCGTCAGTTCATAATTGTCGCTGTCTGTGCCGATAGCTACGGAAAAACAAAAATTACGGGGAAAAACGGCCGGAATGATTTCTCCGAGATCGCCGATATAGCCGAAAACATCGGCAGCCACAACCCAGTCGGCCGGCGGCATTTTCCGGCAATAGTTGCCGATGTCCGCTTCTTCCAGTTGGTCGTAAACGCCCTTGCTTCGTGCTTGTTCAAGCATGGCGGGAGAAATATCAACCCCTCTCAGCCGGT
>CALXPZ010000012.1 GCA_944390375.1 uncultured Alphaproteobacteria bacterium
CGTCAGTGCGTCGTCGGTAATCGTCAGCTTGACGTCTTCCATATTAAACAATGCAACATATTGTTTGACCAGCGCATTCTTCGGCTCGGTCAGAATTTTGACCAATGCTTTTTCATCCAGATCGTCAAGCGAGGCAATAATCGGCAGACGTCCGATAAATTCCGGAATCAATCCGTATTTCAACAAATCTTCCGGCTGAATGTCTTTCATCACTTCGCCGACCGGTCTTTCCTGCTTGCTCGCCACTTTGGCTCCGAAACCGATGGATGTTTTCTGACTGCGACGATTGATGATTTTTTCGATCCCCGCAAAAGCGCCGCCGCAGATAAACAGAATATTGGTGGTGTCAACGTGCAAAAACTCCTGCTGCGGATGCTTGCGCCCGCCTTGCGGCGGAACATTGGCAACCGTACCCTCAATGATTTTCAGCAGCGCCTGCTGCACGCCTTCGCCCGATACGTCGCGGGTAATCGACGGTCCGTCGCCCTTGCGGTTGATCTTGTCAATCTCGTCAATATAAACAATGCCGCGCTGAGCCTTTTCGATATCATAATCGGCCGCCTGCACCAGCTTCAAAACAATGTTTTCGACGTCTTCGCCGACATATCCGGCCTCGGTTAAGGTGGTGGCGTCCGAAATGGCAAACGGCACGTCAAGAATTTTAGCCAGTGTCTGCGCCAAAAGCGTTTTGCCGCTGCCGGTCGGTCCGACCAGAATAACGTTTGATTTCGACACTTCAACATCGCTGTTGTTGTGATTGCTGTTTAAGCGTTTATAGTGGTTGTAAACCGCTACCGACAAAACTTTCTTGGCATGTTCCTGACCAATCACGTACTGGTCAAGAAACTCTTTTATCTTCGACGGAGTCGGCAGCTTTTCCATCGTGTTGCCGATGCCTTTGGCGGAGCCGTTTTCTTTTTCCAGCTCGTTCATCTCGTCATGCACGATGCTAATGCAGACGTCGATGCACTCATCGCAGATATAAACGCCGCGGCCGGCCACCAGTTTTTTTACCTCCGACTGCGACTTTCCGCAGAAAGAGCAGCATATCTGGTCGTCTTTATGTCCGTTGTCTTCACTCATTGATACAGTCCTTATTATTTGGCAATTTCTTTACGGGAAGTTACTATCTGGTCAATCAGACCGAATTTCAAAGCCTCTTCCGGAGTCATAAAATTATCGCGATCCATGGCTTTTTCGATCACGGACAACTTTTGCCCCGTATTTTCGGCATAAATATTGTTCAAACGCCGACGCATATCCAGAATAAGTTTAGCCTGGATTTCAATATCCGTTGCCTGCCCTTTGGCGCCGCCTGAAGGCTGGTGGATCATAATCTGCGAGTTTGGCAGGGCAAAACGCTTGCCTTTGGTTCCGCCGGCCAAAAGGAACGACCCCATCGAACAGGCCTGGCCGATGCAGAGCGTGTTGACGTCGCAGCTGATGTAGCGCATGGTGTCATAGATGGCCATTCCCGACGTAATCACGCCGCCCGGGGAATTGATATAAAGGAAGATATCCTTATCCGGATCTTCCGCCTCCAAAAACAAAAGCTGTGCGCAGACAAGCGAAGCCATGTCATCTTCAACCTGTCCGGTTAAAAAAACGATACGCTCTTTCAAAAGCCGGGAAAAAATATCAAACGAACGCTCGCCCTGCGGTGTCTGTTCCACCACCATCGGCACCAGACGATCGTAAATTTCCATAGTTTTTTCAATCATTTGACATTCCTTTAAGAATTAAACCAACATATTTTCGGATATTATATATATCAATTATTAACATTTTGCCAACAAAGCAACAAAAAGCCCCGCTTCAAAACGGCAGGGCTCGTTAAAAAAATTGTCGGGTCAAAGACTACAGCTGTTTGATGTTTCCGGCGACAATCCGATCCCTTTCCGTCATTGTTTCGTAGCTGACTTTATCTCCTTCGTTCAGCGTTCTCAACCCGGCGCTTTTAACCGCCGAGATATGAACAAAAATATCTTTTTCGCCTTCGTCCGGAGTAATAAATCCGTAACCTTTTCTCTTATTAAACCATTTTACCGTTCCTGTTGCCATAATCGTAATCCTTTTCACAAACAGGTTAAAACACTAAGCTGCAGCCTGTTTCAAGCTGTAAAAAATAAGTTACTACAAAATTTTGAGTTTCGCAAGTTAATTTTTCTCCATTCCTCTTGATAGCCCGTCCGACGGGATTATATTTTTTGCGTTAGTTGTTCAATCAAAGGAGAAAAAACATGAAAAATATCTTCATCCGACTGATAACTGCCGCCGTTGTTCCTGTCGTCATTTTTGCCTCTGCATTCGATGCCGATGCCAAAGAGAACAAGCACAAAAACTGGCTGGAAGACAAAATGGAAGATATCCGCGAAGACTATGACAAAGCCATCCGGAAAATAGAAAAATCCTCATTCAGCGACGAACAGAAAAAAATTCTGACCGACCAGGCCGCCGCCAACCGCGACCTTACGGAATCTCAGGTCAAGGCAGTCTCCGACCAGATGATGAAAAATCGCGAGGCGCGCAAAAGTTTCAAAGACGCCATTCGTGCCGACAAAGAAAACCGCAAAGCCGTCAAAGAAGTGGACGACATTTTGTAAGCCGTCGTTTTCCCGACCGGGCGTCTGCCCGGTTTTTTTATGGCTTTTTCCGCTGTTTTACATAAGACATGCCGCATTTATGGCATTTTTTGCCATATTTCCTATTCACAAATAAAATAAATTTTGCTAAATTCACTAAAGTTTTAAAAATAAAAATCAAACCAGTCAACAAGGAACTAACGAAAATGGCTCTAAAGAACACCAGAGAAACAAATTATCCCGAATGGTACCAAAACGTTGTCGCCGCCGCCGATATGGCTGAAAATTCGGCCTCGCCCGGCTGCATGGTGATCAAACCGTGGGGATACGGCATTTGGGAAAACATCCGCAACATTTTTGATGAAAAATTCAGAGAAACGGGACACGAAAACTGCTATTTTCCGATGTTTATTCCGCTTTCGTTTTTCCAGAAAGAAGCCGACCATGTCGAAGGCTTTGCCAAAGAAATGGCTGTTGTTACCCATTCTCGCTTAGGGCAGGAAAACGGCAAACTGGTACCGCAGTCGCCGCTTGACGAACCGTTGATTGTCCGTCCCACGTCGGAAACCATTATTGCAGACTCTTTTTCCAAATGGATCACCTCTTACCGCGACCTTCCGGTGCTCATCAACCAATGGGCCAACGTCGTCCGCTGGGAAATGCGGCCGCGCCTGTTTTTGCGCACCCGCGAATTTCTGTGGCAGGAAGGCCACACTGCCCACGCCACGGCCGCCGAAGCCGAAGCCGAAACCAAACAGATGCTTGAGGTTTACCGCGATGTTGCGGAAAATGCGCTGGCACTGCCGGTCATCGTCGGTCGCAAACCGGAACACGAAAAGTTCCCCGGCGCCGTTGATACCTATTGCATCGAGGCCATGATGCAGGACGGCAAGGCTCTCCAGGCCGGCACCTCCCATTTCCTCGGGCAGAACTTTGCCAAATCGGCCGGCATCAGCTTCACCAACAGCGAAGGCAAATCAGAATATGCTTATACGACCTCCTGGGGCGTTTCCACCCGGCTCATTGGCGGCATTATCATGACTCACGCCGACGACGAAGGCATGGTTGTTCCGCCGCGGATTGCCCCCTATCAGGTCGTTTTGGTACCGGTTATCAAAAACGAAGCCGACCGGGAAAAAATCATGGCTTATATCGAAAAAGTCAGAACCGCATTAAAATCTCTGCTGCCGTTCGGTGAAAAAATCCGTATCAAAGTAGACGCTCGCAACAAATCAAGCGTTGACAAATTCTGGGAATGGACCAGAAAAGGCGCGCCGGTTATCTGTGAAATCGGTATGCGCGACGCCGAAGGTGAAAACGTCATGGTCAAAGAGCGTATCCGTCTCGGCACGCCGGAAGGCAAAAAGATCGTTCCGATCGAAAGCTTTGCCGCAGGTCTTGCCAAACAGTTGGAAAACATCCAAGAGGAAATGTTTACCCGCGCCAAAGAGCGCCTGCAGCGCAACATTCGCACGGACATCACCACCCACGAGGAGTTTGAAAAATATTTCTCCAAACAAAGCCGTTTTATCAAAGAAGGCGACAAAGACACGGTGGCTTTCGTCCGCGGCAAGTGGAGCGGGGACCCGAACTCGGAAGAACTGCTGAAAGCGCTCAAGATCACCATCCGCTGCATTCCGTTCGACCAGAGCGGCACCAAAGGCGAATGTCTGCTGACCGGCGCCAAAGACGCTACCATGGACGTGATATACGCCCGCAGCTACTAATAACCTTCCGCCCCGTGAAAAACACGGGGCTTTTTTTATAAAAAACAAAACAACGGTTGCATAAGCCGCAAAAAACAGTTTAAATCGGCGGCAAACTATTTTACATATAAATCAACTGCAATTTATCATAAGGAAAAGATTATGACGGAAATTTTCATCATCTGCATCTTAGGCGGCTACCTGCTCGGCTCCGTTCCTTTCGGACTGGTCGTAACCCGGCTGGCCGGCCTGGGCGATATTCGCAAAATCGGTTCCGGCAACATCGGGGCAACCAATGTTCTGCGCACGGGGCGCAAAGACCTCGCCCTGCTGACCGTTCTGCTCGACGTCTTCAAGGCCGGTTTTGCCGCCTGGCTGGCGCTGCATCTGGTTCCCGCAAAAGAAATGTTTTTTGCCGGCATTTACACCCAGACCAACCTGATCGCGGCACTATACGCCGGCACCGCCGCCGTCATCGGCCACAACTTTCCGGTCTGGCTGAAGTTCAAAGGCGGCAAGGGCGTAGCCTCCACTTTCGGTTTCATCCTGGTATTAAGTCCGAACATTGCTCTGATGGCGCTTGCCACCTGGCTGCTGTTTGCTTTTATATTTAAATATTCTTCACTGGCCGCTCTGGCCGCGGCGGCGCTGACCCCGCTTTATGCTTATTTTTATGCCGGAGAAACGGAAACCATCTTCTACACCGCAATCGCGCTTCTGGTCATCGTCCGCCACCATGCCAACATCCGCCGACTGATCAAAGGCGAAGAAAGCCGGATTTCGTTCCGCAAAAAAACGGCTGAAACACCGGCCGGAGAAAACGCAAAAGCAACAAAAGAAAAAGCTCCGGCGAAAAAAAGCGGCAAAGCCCCGGCAAAACCGGCCGCCAAAACGGAACCGAAGACAAAAGGAAAACGCCCGGCCACTTCCGGAACAAAAAAGACCGCGACCCGCACTGCTGGCACCGCAAAAACAAAGAAAACATCAGCCCGCGGCAAAACTAAAGAGAAATAATGGCAAAAAACGGCGATATTCTGTCAAGACTGCGGCTGATTAATGCCGACGGGATCGGCCCCGTCGGTTTCAGGCGGCTGCTGTCTCGTTTCGGATCGGCCGAAAACGCTTTGCGAGAAATTGCCGGCAAAAAACAACTGCCCTCCCCCGAATGGGCGGAAGAAGAACGGGAACGGGCGGCCGCTTTCGGTGCGGAGATCTTAACCGATGACGATCCCCGCTATCCGCAGGCGCTTCTGGAGTTAAAAGACGCCCCGCCCGTTTTATACGCCAAAGGGCGGTTGGATCTGCTCAACCACCGACCGGCAGTGGCCGTCGTCGGCACCCGCAACGCCACCATTGTCGGTCGCAAACTGACCTCCCGGATTGCTTACGAGTTAACGGAAAACGACACCCTCGTCGTTTCCGGCATGGCACGGGGGATAGACGCCGCGGCTCACAAAGGCGCCATGTATGCCAAACAACAAAAAGGACCGACCATTGCCGTGCTTGGCACCGGCATTGACAAAATCTACCCCGCCGAAAACGAAAACCTGTACCGGCAGATAAGCGAACAGGGCCTGCTGCTGTCCGAATATCCGATGGGCACCCTGCCCCAAAGCGGCAACTTTCCCCGCCGCAACCGGCTTGTTGCCGGGCTGGCACAGGCCGTGCTTGTTGCCGAAGCCACCCGGAAATCGGGTTCTTTAATTACCGCGCATCTGGCGGCCGACGGCGGACGGACGGTCTTTGCCGTTCCCGGTTCGCCTGGCGAGGCTCGTTCCGAAGGCCCCAATTTTTTGCTCCGCCACGGAGCGCTCTGGGCCGAAAACGCAAACGACATTCTCACGGTTTTGAGCCGGAAAACCAAACCCGAACCGCTCAAAATCCCCTCTTTTGATAAATGCGATTTATTCACAAAGCCCCTTGACAATTTTCAAAAAACTGCCGATATTCCTCCGGTGAAAGAAAATACAAAAGGCTCGATTTTGGAATATCTGTCGGCAGAAGGCGTAGACACGGACGAAATCATCCGCAGTTCCGGCTTGGACGCGCCGACTGTTGCCATGCTCCTGATTGAGCTGGAAATGGAAGATAAAATCATCCGCCTGCCCGGTAATAAAATTGCCCTGACCGGCAAAAATATGAAAGTAAGAAGATGAAGTTAGTTATCGTAGAATCTCCCGCCAAAGCCAAAACCATCAACAAATATCTCGGTTCGGACTATAAAGTTCTGGCCAGCTTCGGACATATCCGCGATCTGCCGAGCAAAGACGGCTCGGTACAGCCGGATCACGATTTTGCGATGACATGGGAGCTGAGCCCCGGCGGCAAAAAGCGCTTAAACGACATCATCGCCGCGGTTAAAGACGCAGATACCATCATCCTCGCCTCCGACCCGGACCGCGAAGGAGAAGCCATTGCCTGGCATATATTGGAAGAGCTGAAAGCGCGCGGCAAAATCAAAGACAAAAAAATCGAACGCGTCGTTTTCCACGAAATTACCAAATCGGCGGTAACCGAGGCCATCAAGAACCCGCGCCAGATTGACGACAATCTGGTTTCCGCCTACATGGCGCGCCGCGCGCTCGACTATTTGGTCGGCTTTACCCTTTCGCCCGTTTTGTGGCGCAAACTGCCGGGGTCAAAATCGGCCGGCCGCGTACAGTCGGTTGCGTTGCGGCTTATCTGCGACCGGGAAACGGAAATCGAAAACTTCAAACCGGAAGAATACTGGACAATCGACGCCGAACTTTTTACCTCAAAGCAGGCGCTGATAAAATCACGGCTGATTATTCTTGACGGCAAAAAACTCGAAAAATTCGACATCAACAGCGAAGAAAAGGCGTTGGCAGCCAAGGCCAAAATCGAGGCGCAGGAATTTGCGGTGGCAAACGTCGAACGCAAAAAGGCCAACCGCTACCCGGCACCGCCTTTTACCACTTCCACCCTGCAGCAGGAAGCCGCCCGCAAACTCCGTTTTTCCGCCAAAAAAACAATGCAGATTGCGCAAAAACTCTATGAAGACGGTTTGATTACTTATATGCGTACCGACGCCGTCAACCTCTCCAAAGAAGCCATTGCCGCCTGCCGGGAGGCCATTGTCAAATATTTCGGCGAGGCCTACCTGCCCAAAACCGCCAAGGAATACAAAACCAAATCCAAAAACGCGCAGGAAGCACACGAGGCCATCCGTCCGTCCGATGTCAACAACACTCCCAAAAAGATGGAGACCAAACTGGACAACGACGCCCACCGGCTGTACGAACTGATCTGGAAACGCACCGTTGCCTGCCAGATGAACCCGGCGGTTCTTGACAAAGTAACCATTGATTCGACCTCCGCCGACGGGCAGATCACTCTCCGCGCCAACGGTCAGGTCATCGCTTTTGACGGCTTTCTGAAACTTTATCAGGAAAGCTTTGACGATGACGACGAAAATGACGAAAACCGGATTTTGCCGAATGTCGAAGCCGGCGAAAAAGAAACCAAAGGCGAGATCTTTACCGATCAGCATTTCACCGCGCCGCCGCCGCGCTTTACCGAAGCCAGCCTGGTCAAAAAGCTGGAAGAACTCGGCATCGGCCGCCCGTCGACTTACGCAACGATTATCGCCGTTCTCCAGGAGCGCAAATATGTTAAAGTGGAAAAACTGCGCTTTATTCCCGAAGAACGCGGACGAATTGTTACCGTCTTTCTCGAAAACTTTTTCCGCAAATATGTGGAATACGACTTTACCGCCCAGATGGAAGAATTTTTGGACGACGTTTCCGCCGGCGAGATGGAATGGCGCAAACTGCTGAGCGGCTTCTGGGTTAAATTTATCAAAAACATCGACGCCGTAACCCCGCTGCAAATGAGCGAAGTTATCGACAAGATCGACGAAGTGCTGGCTCGCCACCTCTTTCCCGAACGGGAAGACGGCAGCGATCCGCGCAGTTGCCCGGAATGCAAAACCGGCCGGCTCGGCATCAAATTCGGTCGTTTCGGCGCTTTCATCGGCTGCTCAAATTACCCCGAATGCAAATATACCAAACAGTTGGTCGACACCACCGCGGAAGAAGAAGCCGCCGCGGCCGGCGCCGCCAACAAGGCTCCCAACCCGGAAGACAAAATCTTGGGCGAAATGGACGGCCTGAAAGTTTATCTCAAAAAAGGTCCCTACGGCCATTATGTTCAGCTTGGCGAAGACGATCCGAAAGGAAAAACCAAACCCAAACGCAGCTCCCTGCCCAAAGGAACAAGCCCCGAAAGTCTGACTTTTGAACAGGCTCAAATTCTGCTTTCCCTGCCCCGCCAGCTTGGCAACGGCATTGAAGTCAACATCGGAAAGTTCGGCACCTATCTGAAACAGGGAGCCAAATCAAAATCGCTTTACGGCAATGACAACGTGTTCAACATCACCCTCGAACGGGCGGAAGAGTTGCTGAAAGGCGTGGCCGAAAAAGCGCCGGCACAGGTTATCGGCACCCACCCCGAGAGCAAGCTGGAGATCACGCTCAATAACGGCCGCTACGGTCCTTACCTGAAATGCGGCAAGAACAATTATGCCCTGCCGAAAGAATTTAAAGACAAAGTGCCGACGCTGGAAGACGCGGTCAAAATTATTGCCGCCAAAAAATAGGCTTTGTGCCTTTAATTTCCACCATACAAAAAGGGGCGCCCGCGGGCGCCCCTTTTATTGTTGCCTTTCCTGCTCACTTGGGCAGTTTGCAATCTTTGTGCAGGGCAATTTCCAACACTTCGTCGGCATTGGAAACCGGAATGATTTTCAGTCCTTCCTTGACGTTATCGGGAATTTCGACCAGATCTTTTTCGTTATCCTTGGGGATAATAACGGTTTTAATCCCGCCCCGCAGAGCAGACAGCAGTTTTTCTTTCAACCCGCCGATCGGCAGCACCCTTCCCTGCAGCGTGATCTCGCCGGTCATCGCCACGTCTTTACGCACCGGCACCTTGGTCAAAACCGATACCAGAGTGGTGTACATGGCAATCCCCGCCGATGGTCCGTCTTTTGGTGTCGCTCCTTCGGGAACATGGACATGGATATCCGTTTTTTCAAACACTTCCGGTTTAATCCCCAGTTTTTCGGCATGCGAACGGACAACCGAATAAGCCGTTTCAATCGACTCTTTCATCACTTCGCCCAGCTTGCCGGTTTGTTTGACAACGCCCTTGCCCGGCATATCCACCGCTTCGATAAACAGGATATCGCCGCCGACCTCCGTCCAGGCCAACCCGGTCGTAACACCGATATGGTCTTCGTCTTCGGCCTCGCCGAAACGGAATTTTCTGACCCCGAGATATTCCTCCAGATTGGCGCTGTTAACCTCAACCGTCCCGCTGGTTTTGTGCATCAGCAGGTTTTTGACGGCCTTGCGGGCGATATTGGAAAGTTCGCGCTCAAGGTTCCGCACGCCGGCCTCCCGGGTATAGTAGCGGATAATATCGCGGATGGCATCATCGGCAATAAACAGCTCATCCGGCTTTACCGCGTTTTCGGAAAAGATTTTCGGCATCAGATGCCGCTTGGCAATTTCGATTTTTTCGTCTTCGGTATAGCCGGACAAACGGATAATTTCCATACGATCCAAAAGCGGACGCGGCATATCCAGGCTGTTGGCCGTGGTTACGAACATCACGTCCGAAAGGTCATAATCGACTTCCAGATAATGGTCATTAAAAGTGCTGTTTTGTTCCGGGTCAAGAACCTCCAGCAGCGCCGACGACGGATCGCCCCGCCAGTCATTGCCGAGCTTGTCTATTTCATCAAGCAAAAACAGAGGATTGGAGGTGCCGGCTTTTTTCATGCCTTTAATAATCTTTCCCGGCATCGAACCGATGTAGGTACGCCGGTGTCCGCGGATTTCCGCCTCGTCGCGCATACCGCCGAGCGACGTGCGCACAAAGCTGCGGCCGGTTGCCCGGGCAATGGATTTGCCGAGCGAAGTTTTGCCCACGCCCGGAGGCCCGAACAAGCACAAAATCGGCCCTTTGACCTTATCCGCACGGCTTTGTACCGCCAGATATTCGATAATCCGCTCTTTAACTTTTTCCAGCCCATAATGGTCGGCATCAAGGATTTCCGCCGCTTTTTGCAGGTTTTTGTTGACCTTTGAACGTTTATGCCACGGGATATCAAGCAGCCAGTCAAGATAGTTGCGCACAACCGTTGCCTCCGCCGACATCATACTCATGGTTTTGAGCTTTTTGACCTCGGCCAGCGCTTTTTCTTTTGCTTCTTTGGAAAGCTTTGTTTTTTCGATCTTCTGCATATAGGCGTCGATTTCGTTTTCCTCGTCGCCGTCGCCAAGCTCTTTTTGAATGGCGCGCATCTGTTCGTTTAAGTAATATTCCTTCTGGCTTTTTTCCATCTGCTTTTTAACGCGGGACTTAATTTTGTTTTCCACTTCAAGCAGGGTAATTTCGGCGTCCATAAACTCCAGAATTTTATGAAAACGCTCTTTTAGCGTCTGCCCTTCAAGCAAAGCCTGTTTCTCGCCGATTTTAAGAGCCAGGTGGGAAGCAATGGTATCGGCCAGTTTGTTAAAATCTTCTATCTGGCTGACGGAAACCAAAACTTCCGGCGGCACTTTTTTAGACAGTTTGACATATTCCTCAAACTGAGAAAGCACAGCCCGCGACAAAGCTTCCGTTTCCACGTCGTAAACATCGTCTTCCGGCAAACGCTCGACGGCCACTTTCATAAAACCATCATCGGGGATAAAATCGTCGATTTTAACCCTTTCGATTCCTTCGACCAGCACCTTAACCGTGCCGTCCGGCAGCCGCACCAGCTGCACCACGGTACCAAGCGTCCCGACCTTGAAAATATCATCGGGCTGCGGATCTTCTATCGCCGCCTCCTTCTGAGTAGCCAGTACAATATTCTGATCATTATCAATCGCTGCCTGCAACGCTTTCACCGACTTCTCGCGCCCGACAAAAAGAGGCACGATCATCTTCGGATAAACCACAATATCGCGTAAAGGAAGGATAGGATATATTTCTTTGTTCATTAGCATTTTGTCCTGATTAATCTATGATACTAATATATAGGTAATTATATTCAAACTGCAACCGTAAGAAAGAATTTATTTACACCGGCGATAGACAAAATACATCTTTAAAAATCCTTTTTCTCCGGTGCGCCGGCATATAGTTATGCTTTCATCTGCCGGCGGATCAAACGGATTTTGTTTTTCAGTTCCCGCCGGATTTTTTTACACTCACGGCGCTTTTTACCGAATGAAAACCAGACTTTGATTTTATACCTCAGGTATTTGCGTTCAAGTTTCGGCAGACCGATAACCTCGCGCAAAAAGATATTGTCTTTTATCAGAGAATTAATCTGCTGCTGCATAACTTCTGCCGTTTCAAGAAAACGTGTTTCCTCAAAAGGGCGCTCTCGTTTCGGAGCCTTTAACGCATTTTCAAGCCATTTAAGAGAACGTTCTCTTTCCCGGGAAAGAATTTTGTTAACCCGGTCGTAATCAATGTCTTTTAAACAAAAGTTCCGTTTTTCCGCCTCTTCAAAACTAAACACGCAGCGGTCTTCCAGCCCAAACATCTTAAACAGAGATTTAAAACGGCTGTAACCGCGCGACATATTTGCCAAACAAATAAAGGGTTTGTTAAAAATAATGGCAAAACAAACACCGTGAAAAGAATCCGTAACAAAAAAACGGCAGTTTTTGATATAATACAACCAATCTTCCACCCCTGCCTCAATATCGTTTTTGGCGGCATTAACCAGATTGATTGCCTTGGCCGTTCCCGTTTTTTCCAACACCTGCTCTGTCAGGGCGCGCGCATCCGGAGACTGATCCAAAACATAAGAGGTAACATAGCCCTCGTCCCGGCAGGAAGAATTATCCGTCAAAACATTCCAGGCGGCCGGTTCCGGTAAGAACACCGGATCCAATACCTGTGTGGCTTTAACGTCAAACACCTCACGGCAAATATCAACACCGTCGTCTTCTCTGATCGAAATTTCATCAAACCGCGACATATAATATTTCGTCCGCAAGGTATGTTCATACCCTCCTTCCCAGTGATCTACCCCGAAGCTGGCGGCATAGGCGATTTTTTTGGCCGCAAGCGAAGCAAAACTGAGCTGATAGATATTTTTTCCCCGCGGCCAAAAATATTTATAACGCCATATTTGATCGGAGCCCGCAATAAACGTTTTCGTTTTTCTGTTCAACCGTTTCAGATCCCAAAAATCGGCGCAAGGCTCAGTCAACGTAAGATATTTTTGCGAGAATTTATCGGACAACAGACCGTCAAACCGTTCCCACGCACAGTGATAGTTAATCACCGCGGGTACAAATCCCAGGTTTTTAATGCTTTCCTGCAAGGCATAGCAGGTAAGCAAAGCTCCGTAATTATTTGAGCTCCAAAAGTTCAAAATTGCGCAATCGTACCTGTTTTCCGTATTTTCTGCCATATCAGTCCTGTCCGTTTTTTAAAAATCCGAAAGAAAATATTTTCTTTAAGAACATTTTTCTCAGCACCTTGTCCATTTTTCGGGACATCTTTTTGTTAAAATGTATCTGTGCGGATTTTTCATTGATATCCGCCAGTTCTTTGGCCAGGGTTTCCTTTAAGGGATGCAGATCCTTTTGCTTTTTCTCGGTCAGGGCAAGGATTTTGGAATTGTCCATCACCCGGTCGACCATCCGATCATACATAATCTGATACCAGCCGCCGGCAATTTTGGCGTAAGTCTTCAGATCAACCGGCACCGTTTTAAGCCCGGCAATATCCCGATAATAACTGGCAATATCGCCCCAGGTCTGTTTTTCGGCCGAACAAACATTGTAAATTTCTCCGTACGCCGCCGGATTTAAGATCAGGCTTTCAATCATTTCGGCCACATCGCCGGCCCAGGAAAAGGCAGCATATTTTTCCATAATTTCCCGCGCCAGCAGCACCGGTTTCTTTTTCAAAATCCGGTGGATTAAAACCCCGGCCTCCAGCGTCCCCAACTGAAAGCGCAATTTTGAAAAAGTAACCGACGGGCGAACAATGGTATAATTTTTACACCCCGATTCCCGCAGAAGTTTTTCCTGCCTTGCTTTGGCCAGACCGTATTCGTCCGTTTTCTTGTATTTTTCATCTTTGACGACATCAAGCAACAGCGCACTTTCCTCGTTGATGGGTGCCGTGCCGTTGTCGGCATAAACCCGGTAGGAAGAAAGGAAGATATATTGTTTGGCCGCCGCCAGCAACTGACGATAACGATCTACGAACTCATATGTGGAATAAACCATAAAATCAATAATGCAGTCATATCCGTTTGCCAAGAGCGGCAGCAAAAACTCATCGCTTTTGGCATTGCCCTCGATATAATGGATATTGCCGTCATCCCGGTGGCTGCCTCTTGACGTTACATACACCTCATGTCCGCTGTTTTTCAGCCGTTCGGTCAGATAAACGCCCATGGCGCCGGTTCCGCCCAAAATCAGAATTTTTCCCATTCTCAATCCCCGGAACTAGTGCGAATGTTTTTTTCTGAACTCACGGCGTTTTTGCTTGTCCGGAATAAAACAGGACAACGCTTTGGCAACTCCGGAACATTTTTTCGGCCGGGCGCTGCTGCCGCCGCAAATATCATTCAGCCCGCCGACTTCGTTTTCGGGGGTTGTAAACACCTCAAACAAAACCGGCTGTTTAAAATGCCCGCTGTCGGGATGACAGAATTCGCCGACCTGTGCCATAAATTCCTCTTCGTTTGCCGCCGACATATACAAAAATCCCATTGATTCCGCCCACGCTTTGGCCGAGCCGTTATGCCCCGCCGCCGCAACATACGGATTAACGTCCTCTTTCAACAGTTTGTTCAATCGGAACTCTACCCCCATATTATTATTGACCAGACAAATTCTGAGATTGTTTCCGACGTGGCGGTTGCCGAGGATATTCATATCGTAGAAAAAGGCCAGATCGCCGACAAGACCGAAATAGAGGCGTTTTTTATCCGCCATCGACTGACCGACCAGCGTGGAAACCGGACCGTCTATGCCAAAGCCGCCGACATTGCATATGCTGTCGATGGAGTTATCCAAGCGGTACATATTCATGCTGCGCAGACTGTTAAGGATGGAAAGATGGAGCGAACATCCCGCCGGCAATTTTTCGGCCAGCACGCCGGATACGAAATTGTTGGAGAAAAACGCCTTTTCCGGTTCAATTACGCCGATTTCATCACTCAGTTCGCGATAATAGACATGACCGCTCTTAAAAGAAGAAGCTGCGGACAAACGGTCAAAAAAAGTTTCTTCCCTGCAGTCAAACAGTTTTTTGGTTTTTCCATAACGTTGCTTGACTTCTCCGTCTACGGAAATACGCCAGATTTCTCCTTTCCGGTACAGTCCGCCGACCGAATACTGCCCGCAGACACTCCCCATATCAATAATGATTTCCGGCAGATTTTTAATCTTCCGGATATCAAAAGCCTGTCCCGTCAAAATCTGGTTTTTGCCGTGATAATTGGAGGTATGGTCAACAAAAACGGCCGCGTCGTGGGTATCTACAAAACGGTTGATGGCATCTTCAAGCGCCGCACCCATTTTCTTGTGCGCCCCGATCATAATCGCCGTTTTTTTGCCGGCCAACTGTTTTTCAAGGGCAAGTGCGGTTTCTTTGTCAAACAGGTCGGCTGCGTCATAATAATCCATTTTGCTGACTTTCGGCAGACTTTCCGTCTTAACCTCGTAGCTCAAAGTCAAAAGATTGATATGAACCGGTCCTCCGCCGCGGGCAAAAGCCTTGGTCAACGCCGCATTGATCAGCAGTTCGCAATGCGCGGCCGTTTTATTGTCGATAACCGTCGGCAGCGTAACCGAACAAAGCTTGATATCGTTTTGCGACACGCTGCGGTCGGTATACTGCGGCGTGATATTATACGGACTGCCGAACTCATGCCCGCAGGTAACCGCAATAATCGGCAGCTGCCGATAATAAGCTTCGGTCAAAGCCGACAAATAATTGCGGCTGGCGGTTGCGCCGGTGCACGTAATCACCACCGGCTCCCCGGTTTCATAAGCCAGACCGGTTGCAAAATAAGCGGCGCTCCGCTCGTCAATCACCGAATAGGCATTAAAGAATTTATCTTGCTGAACACTCTCCGCAAACCCGTAATTTCTGGTTCCCGGAGAAATAACGATGTTTTTGATTTTATATTCTTTTAACAGCGCAAGCAGCAGCAAAGTTGCTTTATCGTCCGTGTACATTAAAAGCTCTCCTATTTGTTCTTCATTTTGATTTTCAGGCCGCAGAGCAAAATTTCCTTATGCCGCGCCCCCCGTTTGATCTGAAACACTTTTTTTCTCATTTCCGTCAGCCGTTTTTGCCACCACGGCGTACGGACAACCTGCAAAAATTCTTCATATTTCACCCCTTTGAGCCGGGCAATATCGTGTTTTGCGTCAAAAAACAAAAACAGATTTCGCATTTCCCGGTAAAAATCCCGATCCAGTTTTTTGTTCATACCGGTAAAACGTTTGTACCAAAACAGAATGCTGTTGATACAATATGGCAAAAACGACTGATAAAAAATATCCGCATGCTCGCCGGCTGCCGTGATATCATACCCTTTTTTAAAGGAAATCAGACTGTCGCGCCAGTTGGAATAATTGGAAATCAGGGACGAAGAATGCATCCGGTGATAATAAAGCGGCCGCCGCTCGACCGAAACGCTTTTCGCGGCAACAACGGCTTTCATAAAAAAAGGAATATCCTCGCACAGCCGCTGTTCCGAAAAACGGACGCCGTTGCGGATAAGAAAATCGCGGTTGTAGATTTTATACCAGCTTTCCGCCGTTCGGATAAAAGGAGGCGTCAACTCCCATGGCCGGATTTGTCGGAAGTCATCGGCAGGCAGAAGCGACAGTCGGGTTTTATCCTCCTCTTCGCTCTCCGTTTCTTGCCAATAAATAAAAGTACTGAAATAGAGAAAATCATTCTCGTTTTCCGCAATACGCCGCCACACCGTTTCACAAGCATCAGACACCAGCCAGTCATCGGGATCGCAAAACATCACATACCGCCCCGATGCACGTTCCAGCCCCAAATTGCGGGCAGCGCCCGGGCCGGCGTTTTCCTCGCTCAAAACGATTACCCTTTTGTCTTTTGCCGCATACTGCTTAAGAATATCCCCGGACCGGTCTGTCGAACCGTCATCCACGCAAATAATCTCTATTTCTTTTAGCGTCTGACCGACGAGGCTGTCCAGACATTGCGGCAGATACTCCTCAACATTATAAACGGGAACAATGACTGATACAAAGGGCACATCCGGCATATTATTCTCTTAAAATTCGAGGTTAACAAAAGTACCTGGATATTAACATATAAAAACATTAATGCAACCACCATCAGCTACGTTCTGCACAACAGAAAAAGCCCCCGGCACTTCACTTGCCGGAGGCTTTTATTTTTTACGCTTAGGAAAAAACTTCCTTTATTTTAAGCGGCTTTGCTCATCTTTTTGGAAGCAAATTCGTTCATCTTGGTGATGACATAATCCAGATCTTCATTATCCAGATACGGCGTCATCGGGATAGAGATGGCCGTTTTGGACAGGTGCTCGCATACCGGCAGCGAACGGGTGTTCCATTTGGCATAAGCGGTCTGGGTATTGACCGGGCGCGGATAGTATGCACCGCAGGGAATGCCGTTTTCTTTCAGATAAGCCATCAGTTCGTCGCGGTCTTCGCAATGAACGGTGTAAAGGGCATAAGCCGACTGGCAGTTGTCCAAAATTTTCTGTTTGCCGAAATATTCGCTCAGTTCGTTGTCATAGCGTTTAGCAACCCGGCAACGATCTTTCAGTTCCTGGTCAAGAACGGTCATTTTCTGCAACAGTACGGCACCCTGGAAAGAGTTCATACGGCCGGTCATGCCCAAACGAACGTTGTCATAGTGGTCATCCGGGCTCATACCGTGAACGCGGCACGATTTAACCAGTTCGTTTTCTTCTTCGCTGTTGGAGAAAACGGCGCCGCCGTCGCCATAACCGCCGAGCGGTTTTGTCGGATAGAAGGAAGTTGCGCTCATATCGGCAATCGAGCAGGCTTTTTTGCCTTTGTAAACGGAACCGAACGACTGACAGGAATCAGACAAAACTTTCATACCGTTGTCATGGGCAATTTTGATGATTTCGTCATATTTGCAGGGCGAACCGAAAATATCAACCGGGATAACCGCTTTCAAATTCAGTTTGCCTTCTTTTTTGACTTCGTCGATTGCACGCTGCAAATCTTTCGGATCCATGGTAAAAGTTTCCGGATCGGAATCAACAAAAATCGGGGTTGCGCCGAGCAGAACCGGAGCTTCCGCGGAAGCAACAAACGTAAAGGAAGAAACAAATACGGCATCACCTGCTTTTACGCCCCAGGCCATCAGAGCCAGCGTCAAAGCATCGGTTCCCGAACCGCAGGTCGAACAATGTTTAACACCGCAGTAAGCCGCCAGTTTTTCGTCCAGCTCTTTGGTTTCCGGTCCCTGGCAATATGCGCCGTGATCAAGGATTTTTTCAAAAGCTTTCAAAAATTTGTCCCTGCCGATGATCGACTGGGAAGTTTTGCAATCAAACAACATAATCGGTTTGTTGGGTTTGCTTGTCATTTTTCAGTTCCTTCATCAAAAGTTTTCAACTGGAGAGGATACTACGCTATTCCGTTACGGAATGCAAAACACAAAAAATTTCCGAATTGTAACATTAAATGAAAGTTATACCCAGCAACCGTTTTTTTCCCGTTGATATTAAGTTTTAGTATTGCTATATTAGCTCAAATAATGCAACCGCAGGAAAGGATTTGTCTTGTCTAAATATTCGTTTTTACTGGCCGTTATGTTAAGTTGTTCGCTATGCGGCAGTCTGCAGGCTGCCGAAAGCAACCGGTCCGACTGGCTGGAAAGTTATAACCGCTCGGTATTTAACTTCAACTACCAACTTGACAAATATACTCTGAAACCGCTGGCCAAAGGGTACCGCACCATCACCACCCCTGACATCCGCAACCGGGTTACCTCCTTTATTAACAATATGCGCGAGCCCATAACCACCGTCAACCACACCCTGCAGGGAAGCATCAAAGATACTTTCGTATCTATCGGACGTTTTCTGATCAACAGCACCCTCGGTCTTGGCGGTATGTTTGACGTGGCCGCGGGCTGGGGGCTTGAACACAATCCGACCGGTTTTGACGACACATTGGCCAGTTATTGCATACCGGACGGTCCTTTTATCGTCATTCCGTTCTGGGGGCCGAGCACACCCCGCGCCCTCCTCGGAGATGCGGCAGACGCTTTTGCCAGTCCGATGTATTGGGGACCGCTCAACGACAAAAACTATGCCGACAAAATATCGTACGGCTATGCGGCTTTGGTTGCCGTCAACAGCAGAGAACGCGCTCTTGACCTGCTGGACGATTTGGAAAGAAACTCCGTTGATTTTTACGCAACGGCTCGTTCTGCCTTTATACAAAACCGTCAGAAGTTAAACAACCTCTGCGCTCATCACGATCAAAATCCGACCGCAAGTTACGATTTTGACTTCGATATTGATGAAGAAGAAGAATTTGAATAAGGATCCGACTATGAAAAAAAACTTGTTTACTGCTTTGTTCTCGGCCTTTTTATTAACGGCGCTGCCGGCTTTTGCCGCGATCGATGCCGATGAGGCCGAAAATTTCGTAAAAAAAATAACCAAAGAAGGTATTGAAGAAATTATTGATTCCGATGTTTCCCAAAAAGAAAAAGACGAACGCTTCGAAAAGCTTTTTAACGAAGCGCTGGATCTCAAATTCATCGGACAGTTTGTACTCGGACGCTACTGGCGCACGGCCTCTCAAGCCCAGAAAAACGAATTTATAGAAGTGTACCGCCGGCTTAATGTTAAAACCTGGTCAAAACGTTTTGACGAATTCAAAGGAAAAAACTTTATTTTTGACGGCACTTCGCCTTCAACTTCCGCCAACCAGATATTCGTCAACTCCAAAGTTCCGATGGATCAGGGGAAACCGGCTGCCGTGGTTTGGCGCGTCAAACAAACCGGGGACACCTTCAAAATTGTTGATATCATCATCGAAAATGTCAGCCTGGCAATGACCGCCCGCAACGAATATACGACTTTCATCTCCAAGTCGCCGGACGCCCTGAACGGCCTGATTTCAGACTTAAAAAAGAAACTGGAACAGCAATAATCGGTCATTCCGATTCGCAAGACTGATCAGACGGGGCAATGAAAATTGCCCCGTTTTTTTCATAAATTGCCGTTTTTTTTAGCATTTTCTCCTTGAAAACCTCCCAGCCCCGATTATCTCCAATAAAACAAATTCGTTTAAGTCAAGGAAACAAGCCATGAAAACATTGTTAAAATACATCTTTTACATAGCTGTCATTTTAGTTATTTATTTAATTGCCAAAGGGATCTTTGAGGGAAAAATAAACGAGGATACAACAGTATCTCAGGTCGGCAGCGACATTGCGGACAGCACCAGACAATTGGTCAGCGATACCAAAAAAGTCATCGATGAGAGAGCCGACAAAATAGAAAAAAGAAAGGCCGAAGATAGAGCAGCCATCGCTGAAAATATCGAGAAAAACAGCGCAGCCCCCGCTGACGGCAACATGGATTAGCAGAACAACGGCTCCTCTCCCGAGGCAGCGTAAATTATAACCGGCCGCCGACGCTCCCCCTCACCGCCGGCACCCCGTTTTTCCTAACCAACCGCATCTCCGTTTTTGCGGAAATTTCCGCAGCAAAACCGCAGGCAACCTGTTTTTACCCAAGCCTCTCCGCGGCAATCGTTCCCCCTTGCAAAACAGATTTCCCTTGCTCGCCGATACCCTCAGGAAACATAAAGCATTAAACTAAAAGCCCCGCTGAAACAGCGGGGCTTTCCGGTTAAGAAAAAGAACTAATTATTATCGGCAGGAGGAACCAGATCCGGCAGCATCCCGGTTGCTTTTTTGCGTTTCAGTTTGCTGACAAATTTGATGGAACGCTGGGCATCCCACTTCTTTTTACCTTCTTCAATCTGGAAAATCTGCTTATAAATTTCTATTGCCTGGTCAAACTCGGACAATTTTGTCAGACAGCTTGCCAAACCGTCATAGAGCTTGTGGTGATAACGGTTATCATTGATCATCTGCGCTTTTTTGTAGCACTTGAGCGCATCATTAAACTTCATCATCTTCTGATAAACAAAACCGATGCTGATCCACGCCTGAATTTCGCGGCTGTTGATATTCAGTATTTTTGTAAAACATTTCAAAGCGGAATTGTTATCGCCCATCAGCTGATAAGTAACACCGATACCGTTCCACGCCTTAATGTTTGACTTGTCATAAGTCAGAACTTTTTTGAAAAACGAAATCGCCCGTTCAAACTGTTTCAGTTTTTGCAACGTAACCGCAATACTGAGCAGTGTCTGGGTATGACGATTGTCAATTTTCATTGCCTGTTCAAGGACATCAAGCGCTTCTTTGTACAGATACATATGCTGCAACGCAATCGCTTTCCCGTTCAGAGCCTCAAGCGACGTCGGATCGATCGAAACCGCCTGGTCAAACTGGGCAATGGCGTCTTTATAAAGCCCGCGCATGGAAAGTGTAACCCCTTTGTTGTTAATCACCTCAACCGACTGGGGATTAAGCTCCAGCGCCTTATCAAAGCACTCCACGGCTTCCGTATATTTGCTTAATTTTTGCAGGGCGAATCCCTTAGAATTAAGGGCTTTCCAAGATTGCGGCTGTTCTTTGATTGCTTCGTCAAACTGGGCAATCGCTTCTTTGTACATACCCTGGTCCAACAGCTCCTGACCTCTGCGGTATGCGTTATTTTCATTTGTCTTAACCATTAAATTCTCT
>CALXPZ010000013.1 GCA_944390375.1 uncultured Alphaproteobacteria bacterium
TCTTTTCACAAAATAATTTGGATTTGAGGTTATCACCAAAAAAAATTTTTGTCAACCGCAGCATTAAATAAAATTAAGCTGTCTGAAAATATCTGTATCCGTCCGCAATTCTATGTACCGGCAGCCGAACCGGCGGCAAAACTCGCGGAGAGCGCTCTTTTTAGCCGAAAAATAATCATGATACGCCCGTCTGAAAGCTTTTGGCCGGCTGTCAAACACCAGGTTCCGCCCGTTTTCGGCCACCATATATTCCCCGCTTTTCGGCGCCTGCTCTTCCAGGCGGTCAAAAACATTGAGGCAAAAAACCTGCCCTTTTTTCGACAAAGCGGCCAGCGCTTTCTTTTCGGCCTCGCCGAAAGAGCGGAAATCGCTGACAACAAACACCGCCGCCCGGCTTTTTATTAGTTTTGTCATCGCCTGCAAAGGACGCGACAGACCGTTGTTTTCGCTGTTTTTTACGGTATAAGACAAAATTTTCTGCCCTGTTTCCAATATTTTCTTTAAGACCGCCAGCAGATGAGCGCGGTTATGCTGCGATTTGAAAGTACGGATAGTCCCGCCGTCATAAATCACCGCCCCGAATCGGTCGTGGTTTTCTTGGGCCATCCAACCGATCAAAGCCGCCGCTTTTGAAGCCGTAACCGATTTCAGTTCTTTTTTGGTTCCGAAGACCATGCTCGGCGACAAATCAAGCAACACATAAATTTCCCGGTCGCGCTCTTCGGCATAAACTTTGGTGTAAGGGGTCTTTTTGCGCGCGGTAACCCGCCAGTCGATATCGCGCACGTCATCGCCGAAAGTATATTCGCGGATTTCCTCCATTTCGATGCCGCGTCCTTTGAAAGCGGACTTGACCTCCCCCGCCATGTCGGAAGGAACAAGCTTGCTTTTCTGGTGCAGATAGGCCAGATTTTTACGCTGCTCCATCAGCTCGTCAAGCGATGCAAACAGCCCGCCGGCTTTTTCTTTGCGGCGTCCGAACAAACCGGCCGCCAGTTTGGCAAATCTCTGCATACGGTTTTCTCCGAAAAATTACGGCAGCGGCACCAAAGTAAGCAGACGATTGATAATATCGTCGCTGGTAATTCCTTCTGCCTGCGCCTCAAAACTCAGGATAATCCGGTGGCGGAGGATATCGTAAATAACCGCGTGTATATCTTCCGGCGTAACGAAATCGCGATTGTCAAGCCAGGCGTTGATCTTGGCCGAACGGTCAAGCGCGATCGTCGCCCGCGGGCTGGCGCCGAACATAACCATGCCCGCCAGCTCCTTGTCGTATTTTTCCGGCTTGCGGGTGGCAATGATCAGCTGCACCAGGTACTCTTCCAGCTCTTTGCTGATATGAGTGCCAAGCGCCTCGCGGGTAGCCGCCTCAACATCGGCAATCTCTATCTTGTCAAAACCGGTTTTCAGGTTCGGCGTGCTGAGCGTCCCCTCGCCGCGCACCAGTTCCAGAATTTTGCGCTCGTCAGCGGCATTCGGTTGATCAATTTTAATATACATCAAAAACCGGTCCAGCTGCGCTTCCGGCAGATTATAAGTACCCTCGTGCTCAATCGGGTTCTGGGTTGCCATCACCATAAACAGCCGCGGCAAAAGATAACGCTGGCCGCCGGCGCTGACCTGTCGTTCGGCCATTGCCTCCAAAAGCGCGGACTGCACTTTGGCCGGCGCCCGGTTAATTTCATCGGCCAGCACCAGATTGGCAAAAATCGGTCCTTTACGGAACTCAAACTCCCCCTTCTGGCTGACATAAATTTCGCTGCCGGTAATATCCGACGGCAAGAGGTCCGGCGTAAACTGGATACGGTTAAAACTGGCGGAAATACAATCGGCCAACGTTT
Source organism: uncultured Alphaproteobacteria bacterium (assembly GCA_944390375.1). Lineage (GTDB taxonomy): Bacteria > Pseudomonadota > Alphaproteobacteria > RF32 > CAG-239 > JAFUYI01. The sequence goes on from CALXPZ010000013.1 coordinate 1,845, forward strand.
TTATCGCTTTGGTTTTGGCCAGCCCCGGCGCGCCTTCAACCAACGCGTGCCCTTCTGCCAAAAGCGTGATGATCATTTTTTTCACCAGGTCTTTTTGCCCGATGATCCGGCTGTCCATATAATCTTTCAAACCAACGATTTTATCGCGTACTTCAGACATTTTTCCCTCTTGTTTATAGTTTCATAAAGCGCTTTTAATTCCGTGAATAATAATGTAATATAGGCAACAATAAACAAAAAAACAAGAAGTATCCTGAAAATGAGCGACATATTTGACCTGGCCGCCGAAGAGCCTGCGGCAACCTATGACAATACGGCAAAACTGATGCCGGAACTGCCCTGGTTAAGCGAGCTTAACCCCGAACAAAAACAGGCGGTTACCACGACCGAAGGCCCTCTGTTGGTGCTTTCCGGCGCCGGCACCGGCAAAACCAAAGTGCTGACCACGCGGCTGGCCTATATTCTGGCCACCATGAAAGCCAATCCGTGGAACTGTCTGGTCGTAACCTTCACCAACCGCGCCGCTCGCGAAATGCAGGAACGGGCGCGCAATCTCATCGGCAACATCGCCGATTCTGTCTGGATGGGCACGTTTCACGGCATTGCCGCCAAAATCCTCCGCAAACACGCGGAACTGGCCGGGCTGAAAAGCAACTTCACCATCTTGGGCGAAGACGACCAGCGCCGGCTGATCAAACAAATTCTTGAAACCGAAGGCATCGACGATAAAAAGTACCCGCCGCAGTCGATTCTCGACAAGATACAGCTGTGGAAAGACAAAGGACTGACCCCGGACAAAATCGACGGCAGTTACCGTGCCAATGTCTTAACCGAAGTTTACAAAAAATATCAGACCCGGCTTTTGGAGCTTAACTGCGCGGATTTCGGCGACCTGCTGCTGCACACCTTAAACATTCTGATGGCCAACCCGGACATTCTCGACAGCTATCAGCAGCGTTTCAAATACATCATGGTCGACGAGTATCAGGACACCAACGTTACTCAGTATCTTTTTCTCCGCCTGGTCTGCCAAAAACACAGCAACCTGTGCTGCGTCGGCGACGACGACCAGTCGATATACTCCTGGCGCGGGGCGGAAATTGAAAACATCCTCCGTTTTGAAAAGGACTTTCCGACGGCCAAAGTCATCCGGCTGGAACGCAATTACCGCTCCACCGCCAACATTTTGGCCGCTGCTTCGGCGCTCATCCGCCACAATCAGGACCGCCTGGGCAAAACCTTAAAAGTGGCGGAAAACTCGCCAGCCGCCCAAAGCAACAACAGCAAAATCAAGGTCATCAGCACTTATAGCGGTTCGGAAGAAGCCGCCTGGGTCGCCGACGAAATCGAAAACCTGCACAAAAGCGGCACCGGTTACAGTCAGATGGCCGTTCTTGTCCGCACCGCTGCCCAAACCCGCGAATTTGAAGAAAAATTTATTGCCGAGGCCATTCCCTATCAGGTTATCGGCGGGCCGAAATTTTACGAACGGGCGGAAATCCGCGATGCCCTTGCCTACCTGCGGGTGGTTTTGCAGCCGGCCGACGATCTGGCGCTTGAACGCATTATCAACAAACCGGCCCGCGGCATCGGCGCCAAGACCATTGAAAAGTTTGAAAACGAAGCCCGCACCAACCACATTTCCATGTTTATGGCAATCGAAAAGATGTTAAAGGAAGGCGCCTTAAGCGGCAAAGTCAAAACCGGCGTTTCCGAACTGATTAACAATTTCTACCAATGGCGGCAGACCATGAACGCGGTTTCTCCCGACGACCTGGCCGCCCAAGTGCTGGAAGATTCCGGTTATATGGAAATGCTGAAAATGGACAAGTCGGCAGAAGCCGAAGGGCGGATTGAAAACTTAAAAGAGCTGATCAACGTTATGAGCGACAGCGAGCAATATCCGACCTTAAGCGATTTTATGGAACACGTCAGCCTGGTCATGGACAACGACAATAATTTCGACGCCGACAAAGTCATGCTGATTACCCTCCACTCGGCCAAAGGTCTGGAATTTGACGCTGTTTTCCTGCCCGGCTGGGAAGAAGGCCTGTTTCCGCATCAGCGGGCGCTGGACGAAGGCGGCGGCAGCGCTTTGGAAGAAGAACGCCGGCTGGCTTATGTGGCCATTACCCGCGCCAAACGAAAACTTTATATTCTGACCGCGCTCAACCGGCGCATTTACGGTCAATGGCAAAACAACCTGCCCTCGCGTTTTATCAACGAGCTGCCGCCGGCCAACATAGAAATCTGCAACCAGGCGGCTGCCTATTTCGGCGGCGGGAACGGTTATGCCAACGGCTGGAACGAAAAACATCAGAGTTCTTCCAACTGGTACAACCGCCGTCAGACGGAAGAAAACGTTATCAAAGACAGCGACCGTTTCAGTTATGTCCGCGACGATGACGGCTGGAGCAACGGCAATATCTGGTATGCCAAGCAAAAAGCCAAAAACGCGGCTTCCGCCACTCCCGTCGGCTCCCGCGTGTTTCACGAAACTTTCGGCTACGGCAAGGTATTAAAAATCGAGGGCAACAAGCTGGAAATCTGGTTTGATCAGGCCGGACACAAAAAGCTGATGAAAGACTACGTCAAAAAAGCATAGTTTAAAGGCCGCTTTAATGCGGCCTTTAAACACATTTCACTGCCGGGCGGTTTCCGCCAGCTTTTCCCGCAACATCTCAGTCAAAATTACCATCGGACGGACAAAACCGCTGCCAACCACTTTTCTCGCAAAGAAAATTCGGTAGGAAACCGCACAAAATTACAAATTAAACAAATCGGAATAGGCAAACGAAAGCCCGATCAGGAAATTGGAGCCTTCTTTGTCCACGCCCCGCGCCTTGCCCTGAAAATAGCTGACATAAGGCGCCAGGCTGAATTTTTTATACACTTTGACGTCCATCCGCCCGGTCAGGCTGAGTTCGTATTTCAAATCC
>CALXPZ010000014.1 GCA_944390375.1 uncultured Alphaproteobacteria bacterium
CCCCATGCAAGCGCTCTACCAGGCTGAACTACGTCCCGAAATAATTTAATATTGCATTAGATCGGAAGAGCGTCGTGTAGGGAAAGAGTGTAGATCTCGGTGGTCGCCGTATCATTAAAAAAAAGAGCTCAACAACTCCGCTTCGGGCACTCGTTTTGTAACTTTTGCGTCGCGCCGCTGCCGCGGGCTTGCAAAATAACAAAACTTCGCCTTTCGTCCGAAAAACTTCCACCGGAAGCTTTTCTTTCCTCAAGCCCCATGCAAGCGCTCTACCAGGCTGAACTACGTCCCGAAATAATTTAATATTGCATTTATCACCAAGATTGTTTTTAGTCAATCAGATTTTTTAAAACCTGCCGAAAAATATATTTTCTTCTCCGATGTTTCTCTTTAACAGCTCAATTCCCGCCCGGTGGATGTTTTCCGACGCGCTGCCGCAGTAGTCTGCCAGAACCAGCGGCCGGATGCCGTGTTCAACCAGATCAAGGGCTGTTTTGTAAACACAGGCGTCGGTGTCAAAACCGCACAGATGGATTTCATCAAAATCAGACATCGCCGGCAAAAAAGAAGAATAAATGTTTTTTTCAAAAACCACGGCCTGCGGAGCCGGAGAAAAAGCCAGTTCTTCATTGTCGTATCCCGGCCAGTCCATAATTTTGATTAGCGGGCTGCCGGCGTTGACAAAGCGGGAAACAAAAACACGGGAATAATGCGCCTGCAACTTTTCTATTTTTTCCGGCAGGGCACGGGTGTGTTCTTTAATGGCGGCGAATTGAACGTCTATGATCAGCAGGGCTTTTTTCATGGTCTTTGTCTTAAAAAAACATATATGGCAGTTTTTTATTTATATTCTCTCCCGCCGGAAAAAACAAGCTTTTTGCAAAATCGGGATAAATGCGTCCGGGGGTTGACAAAGAAAACCGGCGGATATAGAACAAAACAAGAACAAAAAGTAAAAGGGATACCGATGAAAGAGCACGTTATTGCTTTGGTTGATTGCGACAGTTTTTTTGTCAGTTGCGAAAGAGCCGTTGACCGGACGCTTTGCGGCAAAGCCGTATGCGTGGTTACCGGGGAAAACGGCTGTGTCGTTTCCCGTTCGGCGGAGGCCAAGCGGGCGGGTGTCAAAATGGGAATGCCGATGTTTATGGCCAAAAAGGAATTTCCCGCCGTGATTTATAAAAACGCCCGCCATGAACTCTACCGTTCTTTTTCACACAAAGTGATGAGCTGTCTGCGCGGTCTTGTGCCCGATGTGGAAGTGGTGTCTGTAGACGAGGCTTATGCCGATTTAACGTCGCTGGATAAGGTTTATAAGACGGATTATGCGGAGTTGGCTGCCCGCATCAGGGGAAAAATCCTTAAAGAAACGTCAATTCCCGTTTCGGTCGGAATAGCACCGTCCAAACTGTTGGCCAAGCTGGCAAGCGACAAAGCCAAAACCACCGGCGGCGTTTTTCTGATTGAGCCGTCGGGCGTGGAAAAGATTTTGCGTGAAACCGACATTACGGATGTCAGCGGTATCGGACGCAGTCATGCCAAACATATGGCTTACAGCGGCGTTTTTACTGCCTGGGATTTTGTCAGTCGTCCGGATCCGGTTATCCGCAAACAAATGGGAATTATCGGCCTGGATCTGAAATATGAACTGCTGGGGTTTTATATGCGGCGGCTGGAAACCGCGCCGGCGCTGCCGCAGTCGGTGCAGGATACCTCTGTTTTGCCGGCTTTTTCCAACGACCGGGAACTGTTAAAAGCGCAGCTGCATTATCACTTGCACCGGGCCTGCCGGCGGATGCGCAAGGACGGCTGTTTCTGCACGGTGGCGGGAATTATGCTGCGCACGAAAGATTTTATGGTCTTTTCCGAAAAAACAAAATTGCCGGCGGCCTCTGACGCTGAGCTGGAAATCGGCCGGCTGGTTATGCCTCTTTTGGCAAAAATATACCGTCCGGGGGTGCTCTACCGCAGCAGCGGGGTTATTTTGTCCGGCCTGGTGTCCCAAAACAGCTATCAGCCGGAGTTGTTTGATCGCCTCAGTTTCAAGAGCAGCCCGCTGTCTGCCGCCTGGGACGAGCTGGAAGACAAATTCGGCAAAAACGTGATCAAAAGCGGCTGGATGTAAAAACGCTCAGCGGAAAATTTTTTTCAGCCCCGCAGCCAAAAAGAGAATTTGCAGCACCAATGCTGCCGACAGCAGTATTGCCATGGCGGTCTGCAAAGAGGGATAAAGCAGAGCCGCCCCCAGGATGACGGCCGCCGCCGCCGGGATAAAGGCCGCTGTCGATGAAAGCGCGAGCAGCCGGCAGAGGAAAAATTGCAGCAGCGCCGAAACCGCGGACAGCAGCATCAGATAAACAAAAACGATGTCGGTCGTGCCTGTCGGGTCAAACCAGGGAGCCCATGGTTGCCGCGCGGTCAGGGCGCCGGTCGCGGCCAAAAACAAAACCGGCAGCCACAAATTGAACAAAACATAAAGCACGCGGAAGAAAATCCGCCGGTCAAACATGAAAACGGCGCCCAGAAACAGCAGCAATAAGGCAATCAACGGCATCTTTGTTCAAGCTCCAGTAAAAATTGTTTGATTTTCAGACCGCCGGCATAACCGGTCAGACTTCCGTTTGCACCGATAACCCGGTGGCAGGGGATAAAAACGGGCAGCGGATTTTTATTGTTGGCACCGCCGGCCGCGCGGCAGGCTTTTTCGTTGCCGGCCACAGTCGCAAGCTGTTTGTAGCTGATAGTTTCCCCGTAAGGAATTTGCTGTAGAATTGCCCATATTTTTTGTTGGAAAGCGGTTCCTTTCGGCGCCAGCGGCAGGTCAAAATATTTTCTTTTACCGGTAAAATATTCATCCAGTTGGCGGGCGGCGGCAAGAATCAGCGGCGTCGGTTTTCCGCCTTTGACGTCGGCAAAAACGAGCCGGGTCAGGGAACTGCCGTCGTCATAAAGCGTATAATGCCCGAACGGGGCGGAAAAACTGCCGTAATTTTCCATTTCAAATACTCCGCAATAATCCTGCCTTCTTTATTATTTGCCGCTTTTTAAATGATGTCAATTTCTAAAAATAACAGTTGCCTAATCTTTAAGGAAATGATAGTTAAAATTAAGAATGAAACTTGTTTTTTAAGGTGAAAAAATGCCGGAAATTTCTCTTATCGTCCCGTTGTACAACGCCGTCCGTCATCTGCGTCCGTGCCTCGATTCCGTAAAAGCACAGACTTTTAAAGATTTCGAAGTATTACTGATAAATGACGGCTCCACCGACGAAACGGCGGAAATCGCCGGCGAATATTGCCGTCAGGATCCCCGTTTTCGCCTGATAACTCAGGAAAACGGAGGCGTTTCCGCTGCCCGCAACCGGGGGCTGAAAGAGGCGGCGTCGCCGTTTGTCGCTTTTTTGGATCAGGACGATATGTTCCACCCGCAGGCGTTAGAAATTTTGTATGAAATGATCTGTCGCCATAATGCGGATGTGGCCGCTTTTCAAATTCTTTTTGTGCCCGATGACTATGCCGGTGATCCGTCACCCGAACATTTTGATGCCGTGGCCGTTGCCGGAAAAGCGTCTTTTTCCGATACGCCTCTGAAAGATTTTTTTCGGGATCGGAAAGGTCTGCCGATTTATATCTGGAACAAACTTTACCGCCGCCCGGCAATCGTCGGGGTCGAATTTCCGCTCGGTGTGCAACCGGCGGAAGATACCGTCTTTACCATGAAAATGCTGCTGACGGTAAAATCCATGGTTTCAACCGATATCCGTCTGCTTTACTACCGTGAAAACGATGCCTCCGTTTCCAAACAGGGCATTACGGAAAAATATGTTCGTTCTCATGCTAAAGCGGCTTTTGAGCTGGAACATTTTTTTGCCGCCTCGTCCGTTGACGGTGCCGTCAGGAAAAATCTCGATTTTTATTTGACCCGTTTTATTTTCAAATCGCTGGTGTCGCAGCCTTTGCGGAAAATCATCGGCGTCGACCGGCAGGAGCGGCTGGACAGGGCCCGGGCCTATGCGGCGGAGCTTTTTCGAAGCGGTGCGTTCAAACCGCGTCTGTTGGGAGCAAAAAAGGCGCTGGCCTGCAAATTATATTTAACCCGGCACGACCGGTTGGCAAAAATTCTGGTATAGGAGAAAAGAAGTGAAAATGTTGATTATCCGTCACGGGCAGACCGACGGCAATGTCCGTGAAATCGTGCAGGGTGCGGGCGTCGATATGCCCTTAAACGATACCGGTCGCGCGCAGGCCGCGGCTTTGGGCGAAAAACTGAAGGCTTTTGATTTGCCCGTTATTTATTGTTCCGAGATGCTTCGAGCCCGCCAGACGGCGGAAATTGCCGCCGCCGAAACCGGCAGTGTGGTAAGACCCGTCGCCGGTTTGGAAGAAGTCCATTTCGGCGAGGCGGAAGGAATGCTCTCCAGCGAGGCTCATAAAATTTACGGGCATGTGTTTGAGGTGATTAACAACGAGGAAAGTCCCGGACGTTTTGATATTTCTCTGCCCGGCGGGGAAACGATCAACCAGAGTGTCGAACGGGCGTTGAACGCGCTCCGGCAGATTGCGGGCGAAAGTATGTCCCCGGTGGTCGGTGTGGTCAGCCACGGTGCGCTGATGTATAATTTATATTACCGTTTTTTTAAGACATCTCGCCGTTTTGACAATTGTGAATTTTTTGAGCTGGAAATGTAACGCCGGAAAAAACATTTTAAAACGCCGCCTTTTTCAAGAAAAGACGGCGTTTTGTTTACTGTTGTTTTTTGCGGTTTTTGATCGGCAGTTTTTTCTTTTTCGACTGCTCGATGGCAGTTTTGGGAATGCGTATTTTTAACACGCCGTCTTCATAATCGCCTTCCGCTTTGGCATAGTCCAGATCCCAGGGCAGGGGAACGGTGCGTTGAAACATACCGTAAGATACTTCCGAAAAATATCGGTCGCCTTTGTTATGTTCCATGCTGCTCTTTTTTTCGCCGGAGATGGAAAGATATCCGTCGGCGGAAATTTCCACGTCCAGATCTTTTTCATCAATTCCCGGAACCTCGGCGACGACGTTAACGGCGTCTTTTGTTTCCGAAAATTCGATTTTGGGTTCCAAAACGCCGGGTTCAAATTCTTCCGGCAGTTCGAATATATGGCGCAGATGCGATAAAAAATGCCGGAATTCTCCGCCTTGGCGAACCGGCACTTCATATTCCTGTTGGCGGTTGGTGAGTGTGTTTCTCATAACTTTTTCTCCGTAAAATTCAGGTTACGGAGAAAAGATAAGCTTTGTTTCCCGCCTTTGTAAGCTGTCCTAAAGTTTAATAATAGCGGGCGCGCCCTTTGTCGAGTTTTTGATATTCCGCAATATAGTTTGACAGCTCCTGAAATGTCAGAAAATCATCATCATCTTTGTCTGCTGCCTCAAACTGCTGGGTCGGAGTTTGGTAAATGCCTTTTTTGCGTGCCCGGCGTGCGTTTTTTTCTTCCGTCCTTGTGTATTTGGCCACTTTGCCCGTAAATTCTTCCCGGCTGAGCTTGCCGTCTCCGTCGGCGTCCAGACTGTTCATCTGTGTTACGGCAATTTTTTGGGCATAAGTAATCCGGGGGGCGTCTTTGGGCGGGTTGTATTTGGCGTTTGCCGCCAAAGGAATAACCAAAGCCGAAAACAAGACTGTGCAAATCGCTTTTTTCATTTTCTTTTCTCCTTATTGTTTCAAAAGGCCGGCACTAATAAAAATTTTGTTCCGATATCAGACCGGAAATTCCGGTATTAACCAGTTTACCGTCAGTCAGTCTGACTTTGCGGTCCATTGCCGAGGCCAGTTCCATGTTGTGGGTGGCAATCAATGCGGAAAGCCCTGTTTCTTTGACGATGTTCAACAGTTCGGCAAACACGATGTCCGAAGTTTTCGGATCAAGGTTGCCGGTCGGTTCGTCTGCCAGCAGCAATTTCGGGGCATTGGCCAAAGCCCTGGCGATGGCTACCCGCTGTTGTTCGCCGCCGGACATTTCGGCCGGGCGGTGTTTCAGCCGTTCGCCGAGATTAAGCCGTTCAAGCAGCCACTTGGCTCTTTCGCGGGCAGCTTTTTCTTTTCTGCCGGCGATCATCTGCGGCAGCATCACGTTTTCCAGCGCGTCAAAGTCCGGCAGCAGGTTGTGGTACTGATAAACAAAGCCGAGATAATCTCGCCGTAGCATGGTTCTAAGACCGTCGCCGAGTTTAGAGCAGTTTTGTCCGTTAAGCAAAATTTTTCCGGCGGAAGGAGCCTCAAGCAGGCCGGCAATTTGCAGCAACGTGGATTTTCCCGACCCCGACGGGCCGACCAGGGCGACAATTTCGCCGCTTTTGATTTCAAAATCCACGCCGGTCAGAACGTCAAGCTTTTGAGAACCTTGTTTGAAACTTTTGCGTATATTTTTCAGCTCCAGTATGTTTTCGTTGTTTTTATTCATAGCGCAGTGCCTCCACTGGGTCCATTTTGGCCGCCCGGTATGCCGGGTAGATCGTAGCCAGGAAAGAAAGCAACAGGGATATTGCGACAATCACGGTTACTTCCGTAAAATCTATTTTGGCCGGCAGTTGGGAAAGAAAATAAATTTCTGCCGAAAACAGCTCTCTTCCCGACAAATCCTGCAAAAACTGACGGATGGTTTCGATATTGTCGCAGAACAATACGCCGAGCAGCAGCCCGAGCGCGGTGCCGACCACGCCGATAAACGCCCCGTCCATAAAAAAGATCCGCATGATCATGCCCTTGGTGGCGCCCATCGTGCGCAGCACCGCCACATCACGCCCCTTGTCTTTAACCAGCATGATCAGCCCGGTGATGATGTTAAAAGCCGCCACCAGAATAATCAGCGTCAAAATCAGGAACATGACGTTGCGCTCCACCTCAATCGCGTTGAAAAAGGCGGAGTTGGACTGCCGCCAGTCGAAAATATAGGTTCCGGGATCAATGCTTTGTTCAATCGCGGTGCGGGTTTCGTCAAGCCGGCTTTCATCTTTTAAGGTTACGTCGATATTGGTTACGGCGTCGCCGATTCCGAAAAACGTCTGTGCGGTGTTAAGCGGCATAAAGATAAAGTTTGAATCATACTCAAACATTCCGAGATTAAAAGTTCCCGCAATCCGGTAAGATTTCATCCGCGGTACGGTGCCGAAAGCGGTGATTTTCCCGTTGGGAGAGATAAGGGTGATTTCGTCTCCCGGGATCAGTCCCATTTTGAGCGCGAGCCGGTAACCGACAATGACGCTGTTGCCCTCAAACTCGTCCATATCAACGTCAAGCATACCGTTTTTTAAGGTCGTTTTTTCCAAAATGTCTTCTTTGCGCATACCGCGGACCATAACGCCCTCCGCCGCCCGGCCGGAAGAGGCGAGCAACTGTTTTTCGATCATCGGAAATGCATTTTCGACATTATCGAATTTATCAATTTCGTCGATTGCCTGCACATAGTTGTTAAAAGGGACGCTGCCGGCGGAAACGATGTTGATATGCCCGTTAATGCCCAGTATCCGGTTCAAAAGTTCGGCTCTGAACCCGTTCATCACCGACATCACGATAATCAGCGTAGCCACCCCTAAGGCAATGCCGGTAAAAGCAAAACCGGTAATGACAGAAATAAAGCCTTCTTTGCGTTTGGCTCGGAGATAGCGGCGCGCCATAAGTCGTTCAAACTGGTTAAAAATCATTAAAATCTCCTTGTTTAGCAAAGGTTATATCGTCAGACCGGCTAAATTGCAATACAAATTGCGTTTTTTTCCGGAATTTGATGGAAAAAAGGCTTGCCAAAGAAAGATTTATGATATATAAACCAAAACGATTTTGAAAGATGCACGGGCTAAAGGCATGCCTTTGTATCGTTTGAAAACCATCTAAATTGTTGGAAAGGAAATAAAATGCCCAAATTAAAAACAAAAAGTTCGGTTAAAAAACGCTTCGGCGTAACCGGCACCGGCAAGTTGAAGAGAAACTTTGCCAAAAAGAGACACTGTCTCTTCTGCAAAACCCAGAAGATGAAAAGACAGGCCCGCGGTACCACTCTGGTTGCCGAGTGCGATGTCCAGATCGTCAAACAGTTTTTACCGTATTTGTAGGAGGATGTATAGATGTCTCGTGTTAAAAGAGGTGTAACGGCCCGTGCCCGCCACAAAAAAATCCTGACTATGGCGAAAGGTTACAGAGGTCGTTCCAAAAACGTATTCAGAGTAGCTGTTGAAAAAGTTGAAAAAGCTTTACAATATGCTTACCGTGACAGAAGAGCAAAGAAAAGAAGTTTCCGCTCGCTGTGGATTCAGCGTATTGGCGCTGCCGCCAGACTCAATGATATGACATACTCCCGATTTATGAACGGGCTCAACAAAGCAGGTATTGAGCTTGATCGTAAAGTTTTGGCTGATATCGCATTAAAAGAGCCCGAGGCATTTGCCAAGTTAGTCGCTGAGGCTAAGGACGCTTTGAAGTAATTTTTATATAATGCGAAAATAAAAAAGAGTCTGCCTCGAGCATTCGGGTCAGACTCTTTTTGTTTGTATACGGGGAAAGTAATGGAAAATATAGAAGATTTGCAAAACAGGCTGCTGGCGGAGATTGCCGCGGCGGCAGACCTGAAAGCGCTTGACGAAACGCGGGTTGCCGCGCTTGGCAAAAAGGGCTGCATCACCGAAAAGATGAAAGGCCTGGGCGCCCTGCCGGTCGAAGAAAAAATTGCCGCCGGCAAAAAGCTCAATCTTTTGAAAACTGCGGTTGAAAACGCCGTTGAAAAACGCAAAAACGAATTGGAAACGCTTGAACTTAACCGCCGTCTGGCCGAGGAGAGCATCGACGTAACTCTGCCGGTTCGCCCGGAAACCCAGGGGCGCATCCACCCGGTTTCAAAAATTTATGAAGAAGTAGTGGCCATCTTTGGCGAGATGGGTTTTGAGGTTGCCGAAGGGCCGGATATCGAAGACCAGTTTCACAATTTTAATGCGCTCAATATGCCTGCCGATCATCCGGCGCGCCAGATGCAGGACACATTCTACATCCCCAACCCCGACAGTGCCGATTTTGACGACAGCTATGTTGTACGCACTCATACGTCGCCGGTACAGATCCGCACCATGGAAAATAAAAAACCGCCGATTCGCATCATTGCGCCCGGCCGCACCTATCGCAGCGACTATGACGCCACCCATACCCCGATGTTTCACCAGGTGGAAGGGCTGGTAATCGACAAAACCACGACCATGGCACACTTGAAAGGCTGCCTCTATGATTTTGTCCGCGCGTTTTTTGAAGTTGACAACATCAAGGTTCGCTATCGCCCGTCTTACTTCCCCTTTACCGAACCTTCGGCAGAAATGGACATCGGCTGCAAAAAGGGAAAAGACGAACTGAAGATCGGCGAGGGCAACGACTGGCTGGAGATTTTGGGCTGCGGTATGGTTCATCCGAAAGTTCTGGCTGCCGGCGGCATTGATCCCGACGAATATCAGGGGTTTGCTTTCGGTGTCGGGCTTGACCGGCTGGCAATGCTCAAATACGGCATCCCCGATCTGCGCACTTTTTTTGAATCGGATCTGCGCTGGCTGAAACACTATGGCTTTGTGCCTTTGGACGAATCTTCAATGACCGGCGGCTTAAGCAACAACGGAGGGTTGGCACGATGAAATTTACATTATCTTGGTTAAAAGAACATCTGGAAACAACGGCAACGGTTGATGAAATTGCCGAAACCCTGACCCGGGTCGGGCTGGAAGTGGAAGAGGTTTTCAACCCGGCGGCAAAACTGGCCGGTTTTACGACCGCCAAAGTCGACGAATGTGTCATGCATCCGGATTCCGATCATCTCCATCTGCTGAAAGTCAATACCGGCAAAGAAGTGTTGCAGGTTGTCTGCGGTGCGCCGAATGTCAAAAAAGACACTATCGGCATTTTTGCCCCGGTCGGGGTAATCATTCCCTGCTATAATGAAAAACTGACGGTTGGCAAAATCCGCGGCGTTGAAAGCTTTGGTATGCTGTGCTCGGAAAAAGAGCTCTGTATCGGCGAAGATCACAACGGCATTATTTCCCTGCCGGCGGAAACGCCGATCGGCGTGCCGGCAGCAGAAGTGCTGGCTATCGATCCGGTATTTGAAATTTCGATTACCCCCAACCGGGCGGAATGTTTAGGTGTGCGCGGCGTTGCCCGTGATCTGGCCGCGGCCGGTCTGGGACGTCTGAAACCTCTTAATATCAAAAAGACGACCGGCACTTTCAAAAGCCCGGTTGCCATCAGGGTAGAAGACAAAGAGGCCTGCCCGGTATATACCGGCCGCTATATCAGGGGCGTCAACAATAAGGCGGAAACCCCGAAATGGATGAAAGACCGGCTGGCGGCAATCGGCCTGCACAGCATTTCCCCGCTGGTGGACGTAACCAACTATATCAACTATGATCTGGCCCGTCCGCTGCACGTTTTTGACGCGGACAAACTGCACGGCGGTTTGGTGATCCGTATGGCCAAAGAAGGGGAAAAATTCGTTTCCCTCGAGGGCAAGGAATATGCTCTCGACAATAAGAGCCTGGGCATTTGCGATGATGACGGTGTCGAATGTCTGGGCGGCATTATGGGTGGTATGGAAAAGGGCTGCTCGGCAGACACCGTAAACGTGCTGCTTGAAAGCGCCTATTTCAAACCTTCCGTAATTGCGCGTACCGGCCGTCATTTTCAAATTGAATCCGATTCCCGCTACCGTAACGAACGCTGGGTCGACCCCAATTCCAACATTGCCGGATCGGACTATGCAACGGCTCTGATTTTGGAAATCTGCGGCGGCGAGGCTGCTGAAATCGTCGTTTGCGGCGAGGAAAATTATCGTTCAAAACCAGTCAGCCTGCGTCCCGAACGGGTAAAAACTCTGGCCGGGCTGGATGTGCCGGAAGATGAAATCGTCCGCATTCTGACGGCTCTCGGATTTGAGGTTGCCAAAGAAGGCAATACCCTGAAAGCCGTTTCCCCGACCTGGCGCGGCGATATCGAGTGCGAGGCCGATTTGGTTGAAGAAGTAGTCAGAATGAAAGGTCTGGACGATATTCCGGCTGTTTCCATGCCGGCTGACGAGTTCCCAAAACAGACTTTGTCGCCGGCGCAGCGACGGGCGGTAACCGTCCGCCACGAACTGGCCGACCGGGGAATGTTTGAAACCGTAACCTGGAGCTTTACCGATTCCAAACTGGCGGGCTTTTTCCGCAAATCGTCCGAGGCCGTTAAACTGACTAATCCGATAGCGGCCGAGCTTGACGAAATGCGTCCTTCCGTTCTGCCCAATCTGCTGATCGGTGCCGGCAAAAACATCGCCCGCGGCGCCGGCAGCGTCAGTTTGTTTGAAGTCGGGCCGGAATTTTACGGTCGCCGGCCGGGCGAGCAAAAACAGGTTGCTGCCGGTATCCGTTACGGTATGACGTCCAAAAAGTGCTGGCAGGGCGGCGAGCGCGCCTATGATGTGTTTGATGCCAAAGCCGATGCTCTGGCCGCCGTTGCCGCTGCCAACGGTCCCTGGGACAGCGCGCAGGTAACAACCGACGCGCCGACATATTACCATCCCGGCCGCAGCGGCGTATTGCGCCTGGGCAAAAACGTGTTGGCCTGTTTTGGCGAGCTGCACCCGTCCGTGCTGAAAGCCTTTGACATCAAAGGGCGGGTTGTGGCGTTTGAGGTTTATCTCGACAATATTCCGCTGCCGCGCGGAACCGGCGGAAAATCGCGGAAAAAACTGGAGCTGTCGCCGTTCCAGTCGGTGGACAAAGATTTGGCCTTTGTCGTCGGCAAAAACGTACCGGCGTCCAGCGTGGTGGCCGCGGCCAAAAATGCCGATAAAGAGCATATCACCGACGTCCGTGTCTTTGATGTTTACGAAGGCGCCAACCTGCCGGAAGGCAAGAAGTCGATTGCTCTCGGTCTGACCTTCCAGCCGAAAGAAAAAACCTTTACCGATGCCGAAATAGACGCTTTGATGAAAAAGGTTGTTTTGGAAGTAGGTAAGAAAACGGACGGTATTTTACGTCAGTAAAAATACCGGCTTAAAAGAGTCGGCAGTTTGACCGGTCGGCTCTTTCAAGAATAAAAAAACACCTCCGCCGTCGAACGGAGGTGTTTTTTATCCCTGAAATCCGGGCATCAATAAACAGCGTTCTATCCGGTTCTTTTATCGACAAGTTCAATGCGGAAATCTTTGTTATATACTTCAAGCAGCCGTTCATAGACATACCAGTTTTTGTCGCATCCGCTTTCAAGCGTATCGATCTGCTGCCAGTTGAGACGGCTTTTTTCCGCGGCAATCTGCATACGGATGCAGCTTTTGTTTCGATATTCTTTTAAAGCTTCACCCAGTCTTTTTTTGATTATTTTCTTTAACATAACTTGAAACTCCCTATTTTGTTTGGTTAAAACAAAACTCGCCTTAATGAAAATCAAGGCGAGGGAGCTCAAAAACTGTCAACGTACAGTCGCCGTTATTCAATATATTACCGGCACTCCCCCGTAAGGAGGATACAATTTGCGTTGAAGATGTTTTTGAGACACCACACTCGGTTTCCCGAATGCAAATTGATATTAAATAAGGGGAATTTTTTTGGCAAGGGTTTTCTGATGTCAAAATAATCCGTCGCCGTTTGTGCTTATAAAGGAAGAACTATCTTGCCGGTGATTTGTCAAGCCGTTTTTTCGTTATTTCTACGCCGCGGCGTTAACCTTTTTGTTTTTGTTTTTTAAAAAATCATTTTTAAGCCGCTTTTTTTGCCCGTAGAAACGTTTTTGTGTTTTGAAAGCTGGGCATAAGTTTCACAAAAATCTGTTTTCATCGGGCAAATTTGCTATTATCTGGAGCAGAAACACAAATCAGATAAGGTAAATAAATGACAGATGAAATTAACGAAGAAATGGTTGTCGACAATGCCGTCGGCAAGCGTTCCGATATTACGCCGGTAGACGTTTCCGAGGAAATGCGCCGCTCGTACCTTGACTATGCGATGAGCGTCATTGTTTCCCGTGCGCTGCCGGATGTCCGCGACGGCTTAAAGCCGGTGCACCGCCGCATTATTTATTCGATGTACGAAAACGGGTATGATTATAACCGCCCGTTCCGCAAATCCGCCCGTATCGTCGGTGATGTTTTGGGTAAATATCACCCCCACGGCGATTCCTCCGTTTACGAAGCCATGGTCAGAATGGCGCAGCCGTTTTCCATGCGCGTGCCGATGGTGGACGGGCAGGGCAACTTCGGTTCCATGGACGGCGACGGCGCGGCGGCCATGCGTTACACCGAGGCCAGACTGGCCAAGGCGGCGCATGCGCTGATTGAAGATATCGACAAAGACACTGTCGACTTTATGCCCAACTATGACGAAAGCCTGCAAGAACCCTCAGTGCTGCCGGCTCGTTATCCGAACCTGCTCGTCAACGGCACCAACGGCATTGCCGTCGGTATGGCAACCAATATTCCGCCGCATAATCTGGGCGAGATTATTTCCGCCTGCTGTGCTTATATTGACAATCCGGAAATTACCACCGAAGAGCTGATCAACTACGTTCCCGGGCCCGATTTCCCGACCGGCGGGCTGATTTTGGGCTACGGCGGCGCCCGTTCGGCTTATCTGACCGGCCGCGGTTCGGTGATGATGCGCGCCAAATGCACGATAGAAGAAATCAAAAAGGACAAGGAAGCGATTATTGTCCACGAGATCCCCTATCAGGTCAACAAGGCCGCCATGGTGCAGAAAATTGCCGAGCTGGTCAAGGAAAAACGGGTGGAAGGAATATCAGACATCCGCGATGAATCCGACCGTCAGGGCGTACGCGTGGTCATCGAGGTCAAGCGCGATTTTCAGGCCGATGTCATTTTGAACCAGCTCTACAAATATACGCCGCTGCAAACCAGCTTCGGTATGAATATGCTGGCCATCAATGCCGGCCGGCCGATGATGATGACCTTAAAAGACATCATTGCCGCTTTTATCGAATTTCGCGAAGAAGTAATCCGTCGGCGCACCATTTTTGAGCTGAACAAAGCCCGCGACCGTGCCCACACGTTGGTCGGTTTGGCGATTGCGGTTGAAAACCTTGATCCGGTGATTGAGCTGATCCGCAATGCGCCGAGCCCGCAGGAAGCCAAAGATGCCCTGTTGGCCAAAGCCTGGCCGGCCGGCGACGTCGAGCCTCTGGTTATTTTGATTGACGAGCCCGACCGCAAAGTGGAAAACGGTCACTATCATCTGTCGGAAGCCCAGGCCAAGGCTATTTTGGACTTAAAACTCCAGCGCCTGACCGGTTTGGAACGCGACAAAATCCATCAGGAACTGATAAGCCTCGGCGACGAAATCAAAGAATGTCTGTCGATTTTGAGCAGCCGCGAAAAGCTATATGGCATTATGCGCGACGAACTGATGGAAATCAAAGACGAATATGCCACTCCGCGGCGGACTAAAATCGAGGATCTGGAATATGAACAGGATGTTGAATCCCTGATCCAGCGCGAGGAAATGGTTGTTACCGTAACCGATGCCGGTTATATCAAACGTGTGCCGCTCAATGCCTACAAAGCGCAGAAACGCGGCGGCAAAGGAAAATCGGGCATGGCCACCAAAGAGGAGGATTTTGTTTCCCGTTTGTTTGTGGCCGGAACCCATACGCCGGTTCTGTTCTTCTCGAGCAAAGGGTTGGTTTATAAGCTGAAA
>CALXPZ010000015.1 GCA_944390375.1 uncultured Alphaproteobacteria bacterium
AGACCGTAGAATACGGCGCGGACAACGTCTTTCGGTTCGGTGTCGATCGAATCATCAAAAGCCAGCGATTTGTGGGTTACATCGTCGTTAACACCGACCGAGAAACCGTTAATCGGCTGAGCGGCAAAACCGTTGTCAAATACGGCTTTGACCATACCCGGGGTAAATTCTTTGGAAGACAGGCCGTAGCGACCGCCGAAAATTTTCGGCATGGAAGCAATGCTGCCGTTGGCAAAAGCCTGAGTCAATGTGGCAACCACATCCAGATACAGAGGTTCGCCGATCGAACCGGATTCTTTGGTGCGGTCAAGTACGGAAACAACCTTAACCGACTTCGGCAAAGCTTTCAGGAAAGATTTTTCCGGGAACGGACGATACAGGTGAACTTTCATAACACCCAGTTTGGCGCCCTGAGCATTCAGATAGTTAATGGTTTCTTCAACCGTTTCGGCGCCCGAACCCATAATAACGATAACCTGCTCGGCATCAGCCGCGCCCGTATAATCGACAACATGATACTGACGGCCGGAAATCTTGGCGAACTTGTCCATTTCTTCCTGAACAATTCCCTCAACTTTTTCATAATAGGGATTGCAGGCTTCACGACCCTGGAAGAAAACATCAGGGTTCTGAGCGGTACCGCGGATAACCGGATTTTCCGGACGCAGAGCGTGTTTGACGTTAAACGAATAATCAACGCCTTCCAGCATGGCTCTCAGATCGTCATCGGACAAAACTTTGATTTTTTTGATTTCGTGGGAAGTGCGGAAGCCGTCAAAGAAATGCATAAACGGAACCCGCGAACGCAAAGTCGAAGTCTGGGCAATGGCAGCCATATCGTGCGCTTCCTGAACCGAGTTGGAGGCCAGCATGGCAAAGCCGGTCTGGCGGCAGCTCATAACGTCGGTATGATCGCCGAAAATCGACAATGCATGATAAGCCAGCGAACGGGCGGCCACATGCATAACGAACGGCGACAGTTCGCCGGCGATTTTGTACATATTCGGGATCATCAGGAGCAGCCCCTGAGAAGCGGTAAAGGTGGTGGTCAGCGCACCGGCCTGGATAGAACCGTGGCAGGCGCCGGCGGCACCGGCTTCCGACTGCATTTCCTGAACTTCGGGCACAACGCCCCACAGGTTTTTCTGCTTGGCAGCAGACCATGCGTCGGCCCATTCACCCATCGGCGAAGACGGGGTAATCGGGTAAATGACGCAGACTTCGTTCATACGATGGGCAACCGAAGCCGCAGCTTCATTGCCGTCCATCATTTTCATTTTCACTTCTGACATTTTACTTCCTTGTTAATGTTAGCATGTTAGAAAAAATTTTCTGCCCACCGTATAGCACGGAAGAATGCAAAAATCCATCAAAAAATGACAATTTTAAAGATATTTTTATTTATTAACCTAATCTTTGCGAATTTCTTTTAAATTCGGAATAATTATTTAAATTCAAGGAGAAAACAATGAACAGATATATTGCCGCCGCCGTTTTTGCCCTTTTGGCCGCCGGTTGCGCCTCGGCGCCGGCCGACAAAACCCCGCAGACGGAAAGCGGCCGGCTCAATTCCTGCATGCTGAACGAAATTTACAACCGGCAGCAAGACGGCGCCCTGGCCGCCGACGAATGGACCGCCGCGCTTGAAGTGTTCAATGCCTGTCTGCACCGGCTCGATCTCGAAAAAGACAGCGTCAACAGCACCCAGAGCCTAAACATTGCCGCCAGCGTCATCCGCTCGCTGAAACCTGCCGTCTCCGGCAAATAATTTTTTCGGAGGGATATATGCCGGACTACAGCGAAGATTATCTGCTGGATAAAAAGGTAAGGATTTTTCAGCCCGACGACGGCTACCGCGCCTCGGTCGACGCCGTTTTTTTGTCGGCGCTTGTCGGCCGCGCCGCTCCCGGCGAGCGGATTCTCGACGTCGGCTCGGGCACCGGCGCCATTTCCCTTTGCCTGGCACATCGTTTTCCCGATTGTCAAATCACCGGTCTTGAGTTGCAGCCGCGCCTGGCGGAATTGTCAAACTTAAGCGCCGCCGCCAACGGCTTTGCAAACCTCCGCTATCTCAACCGCGATATCCGTCGTCCGCTGCCGGAAATTGAAAACGGCAGCTTTCACCATGTCATCACCAATCCGCCCTACAGCGGGGGAGAGATGCCCTCGCCCAACCCGAGCAAAGCCGCCGCGCACGACTTCAAACAATTTGACCTTCCCTCCTGGATCGGTTTTTGTCTGAAAAAAATCCGCCCGCAAGGATATTTTTACATCATCAACCGGGCAGAAGCCGTCGATGATATTCTGTTTTGCCTGCACGGCAAAGCCGGCGGCGCAACCATTGTTCCTCTCTATTCCAAAGCGGGGCAGCCGGCCAAACGGGTATTGATACGCGCCCGCAAAGATGCAAAATCTCCCGCCCGGATTATGCCGGGACTTGTCGTTCACAGCATCGAGGGCGGCTACTCGCAAGCCGCCGAAAAAATCCTCCGTCGTGCGGAACCCCTGCTTAACGATTAAGCCAAATCGGAAAAATAAACCACGCTCTTATCGGTTTCTTCCGCTTTCTTCAAAGCATAAATGGCTTTACCGACCAACGTAGAAACACTGTCTTCAGGATCATGCTCAAACAAAACGGCGCCGATCCGGCACTCCAGCCGATATTCTCCTTTTTCCGTTTTCACCGGCTGAGCCAATAGGGCTTTCATTTTTTCAATTGTCACCCGGCCGTCCTCTTTGCTTTCAAGATAAGGCATCATAATCCAGAACGGATAATTGATGCCGCGGGCAACCGTATAATTTTGCGGCAAAAAGGATACCAGCCGACCTGCCGTCTGCCGGAGCATAATTTCACGCGCCTTTCCTTCCGGAAAAGAAGACAGGTTTTTGATCATAATACCGACCACTGCAATTTTCAAACGCCGGAACTGCTGGT
>CALXPZ010000016.1 GCA_944390375.1 uncultured Alphaproteobacteria bacterium
GCTGCTAAACGAGTTTTTTGCCGAATTTCTGAGCGGGGAGCTGTAAATGATCAGGGTAGAAATTTTTACCGACGGCGCTTGTTCGGGCAACCCCGGTCCCGGCGGCTGGGGGGCGTTGCTGCGCTGCCGCGGGGTAGAAAAAGAACTTTCCGGCGGTGAGAAAGAAACCACCAACAATCGCATGGAACTGACCGCCGTCATCAACGCTCTGTCTGCCCTCAAAACAGCCTGCGATATATCTCTTTACACCGACAGCAAATATGTTATGGACGGCATAACCAGCTGGCTGCCGAACTGGAAAAGAAACGGCTGGAAAACCAGCAACAAGAAAACGCCGGTCAAAAATATGGATTTGTGGCAGCGGCTGGACGAGCTCACCCGCGGGCACGAAATCCGCTGGATATGGGTTAAGGGACACGCCGGCCACCCGGAAAACGAAAGGGTGGACGAACTGGCGCGGACGGCCATCAAAAATTTGTCTTAAACAGGCTGATATTGTCAATCAGTTGATTGAGCGTTTGCTCGTCCAAAATCTCCGGCAGCACCATGCCGTCGGGAACAAGCGGGCTGAAAAGGATATAAAAGGGCAGACCGCTGCGTCCGTATTTTTTCATAAATTCCACGGTTTCTTCATTGCGGATGGTCCAGTCGATATTAAATACTTCAACGCCGCGTTTTTTGATGTTTTGGATAACGGCCGGGTTATTAAACACCATGATGTCGTTGTAGCGGCAGGTCAGGCACCAGTCGGCCCCGACGATTACCAGAACGGTTTTTCCTTCTTTCAGCTTGCGTTCGATTGTGTCGGCGGCAACTGACGACAGATGGCTTTTTTCCGTGCGTTCAAGCTGGCGGGCGGCGGCAAAATGATTATCAATCGCGGCGCCTGCAAAAGTCAGCAAAGCCAGCCCGGCAAAAAAGGCCGCCGTTTTCTTAACCGCTTTTTGCCGCACGGTCGGCGGCAGCCCCTTAAAATCGGCCTCAAGCGTTATTTTTCGCAGCCACAGGAACAGCCAGAACAAGAGAGCGTAAACCGCCAGTCGGAAAGTAAAACCGGTTCCCGACTGGGTCTGGCAAATATGCAGCAGCCAGGCCAGCGTCAGCAGCAGCATCAAAACCATAAACCGGTTGACGTTTTTCATCCATTGACCGGGGCGGGGAATAAAAACGGAAAGCGAGGGCAAAGCCCACATCAGCAGATAGGGCAGGGAAAGGCCGAAGGCAACCCCGCCCATAATGGCGAATATGTCGCCCGTGCTGCCGGTGAGGGCAAAGCCGACGGCGGTGCCGAGATAAGGCGCCGTGCACGGCGTCGCCATCAAGACGGCAAAAGTTCCCGTCAGAAAATGGAGCGGGGCGCTCTCATCTGCCGTTGCCTGCCGGCTGATGCATTGCGGTATTCTGATCTCGACAATTCCCCATATCTGCGCGATAAACAGGAGAACGGCAAAGAAAATCAGAGTGATGAACCACGGGTTTTGAAACTGCATACCCCAGCCGATGTTTTCGCCCAAAAGTTTCAGCCCGGCGAGAAACGCCGCCAGCAGGGCAAAAGCAGACCAGATGCCGGCCAGAGTAAGGGCAAAATTTCGTCTGACCGCCTGCGGGTTGCGGGCGCCGAATTTGGTCAGCGACAGCAGTTTGAGCGACAATACCGGAAACACGCAGGGCATAAAGTTAAGCAGCAGACCGCCCAAAACGGCGGCCGCCAGCAGCGCCGAAGAAAGTCCCTTTTGATAGGGAGCGGGCATTTTCCCTTCAACCGGTGTTTTCTGTGTGCGAAGTACATATTGGTTGTTAGCCTCCGCCGTAATTTCAAATTCGGCGTTTTGCGCGGAGGGGCTTCCTTCCGTCGGCAGAATGCGGACAAAAGCCCGTTTCCCGCTGATGCTGATCCGCGGGCGGGTGAGCGTAATGCCGCTTTTATTGCCGACAAACAGGTTGAAGGCCTCTATCTTTTCCGGCAAGCTGAAACTTATTTCCAGAACTTCTTTGCCGTCGCTGCTCCGGTTCAGATAAAAGTCGGATATTTCAAGTTCGGAAACGGGCTGCGGACGCAAAAATCCGGAAACCATCCGGATATAAGTGGCCACTGAACTCTCTCGCAGATAATCGGGCTGCAGCGTCAGTTCCGGGGAGAGCGCTACGCTTTCGCAGTCGTACGGCCGGCGGCAGAGATTAAGCCTGACATCGGCTGCCAGTTTCAGCTTTTTGGTTTCATCTTCGACTTCGGCCGTAAAAGGAATGGCAACCTCTTCCACATAGACCGTCCAGTCGATGTCTGAACCGGCCAGTCTGGTCGGCAGGGGGAGAGTGTATTCGATGTTTTTCAGATTTTCCGATTTTTCAAAGCTGATTTCCGGGCGGAAGTAAAGCCCGCCGTCAACCGCGGTAACAAAATTGTGGGGCGGAATAATCAGATGAATGGCCCCCTCGATTTTCTGACCTTTATTGACACCGGTCTGAATGGTGATCAGCCGGATTTTGAAATCGTCTTTTTTCTGCCATTCCCCGATCCCCCGGTTGCCGGTCAGCGGGCTGCCGTAGAATATGTTGTAAAACGGGAGTTTTTTAAATTCCAGTTGGGAAAAAATATATCCCAAATCTTCAAAATCTTTGAGTTTTCCTTTTTTGCCTGCCTCTTCGGTAATTTTGGCACGATACGCTTTTATTTCCCGCGGGTTGTTGCTGTACGAAATAATTTTTTTGAAATCCTGGATAACTACCGTGCCGTCCGCATCAATATATTCCGGCTCTTCCGACAAAAGATCATATTCGCTGTTATCGGCAATAAGCGGCGGCTCTTCCGGCACCAGCAGAGATTCTTTATAATGATCGTAAAGGTTCTTGAAGTAGCGGTAGAGTTTCGTCCCTTTCCGGATATATCCCTCATAATCGTATACTTCCTGCCGCGAAAGCCACGGAAAACGCCGGGCAACGTCTTCGTGAAAATCCTGATCAATCAGTTTGCCGGGATATTTGCTGTCAAAATATTTTGCCGAATCAATAAAATTATTAACGACCTCTTCCATTGTCGGTTGAGGTTTTTCTTCCCTGTTGTCCAGTTCCAGGAAAACTGCCGGAGTTTCTTCCGCCGCGGCAAGAGAAAAAGGCCAAAGGAGCGCCAGCAGAACGGCCAAATGTAAAAAAAATTTCATCGAATTCGCTTATTTGACAGTTTAAAAGTACCTTTGATTATGTTATTATATATTCTATGATTTAACAAATAGTAAGTGCGGATGAAAATGGTCAATAATTATCTTACCGGCAAATGTTTGGTTTCCATGCCTCATATTGACGACGAGATTTTTTCCCGGTCGGTTGTCTATATCTGTATGCACAATCAGGACGGAGCCATGGGCTTTATGGTCAATAAATTGCTGAAAGAGTTTTATTTTTCCGATTTGATCAGCCAGTTTAACATCAGTAAGACGACACCGTTGGAGCCGATCGTGCTCCATCAGGGCGGGCCGCTTGAGCGCATTCGCGGTTTTGTGTTACACAGCCGGGATTACAGCAAAGACGGCACGCTGGCCATTGATGACAATTTTGCGGTATCGTCCTCAATTAACGTATTGAGCGATATTGCTTTCGGCAAAGGGCCGCGCTACAACCTGATCGCGCTCGGTTACAGCAGTTGGAGCCCCCGCCAGCTGGAACGGGAAATTGTTTTTAACAACTGGCTGGTGGTTGATCCCACACCCGATTTGCTGTTTAAGACCAAAGACGAGGAAAAGTGGCAGCGCGCCGTGGATGAGCTGGGTTTTGACATCGGGCGGATCAATCTGCACACCGGCCGGGCATAAGCAAAATTTCCGTTTAAAATATTTTATGGATATTCCCCGGTAACCTTTGGTATTTTCGGTTCCCCGAAGACCTGTCGGCTTTGAAATTGATATATGCCGATTTTGCTCCGTACGGCCTTGCTCCGTATCATAAGGATAACTTAATCTGAAAGTTTGTTACAGTCGGTTTCTTATTTGCCGTTAGCGTTTTGCAAAAGCTGTCTGAGTTGCTGTGCATTAATACGTGTCGGGGTGATCGTTCCCATGCTCCGGTGTGCGGAGTGAAAGCGCAGTTCCAACAAACGTTCTGCCGCCGGGCTGGCTTTCCTTTCTATGCTTAAACGATCGGAATGTCCGGTTGCCAGTTTGGCTCTCATTTCCTCTATGCGTTTATGCCCGGACTGTAAAGTGCTTGATACTTCATGCAGATAACCTTCGTCCGTTTGCTGCATGGCGGAACCGTCTGATGTCGGAGAAACGTCTTCAACCGACTTTTCAGACACGTTTTGTGCCCCTGTTTGCTGCTCTTTAGCCGTTATATTTTCCTCTGTTTCAATTTTATTTTCTTCCGTTGCCGTATATTTAACGGAAGAGGTTATATCGGCTCCGTCTTTTCCTGAAATAAGTTTCCCGTTTCTGTCGTAAAAATCGGCTTTTATATTCCCGTCGTTGTCTTTGGCGACAACTGCGCCGAACGGTTTGTCGTCAAGCATAACCTGCGTGGCTTTGACTTCTTTTCCGTCAATCGTCCGTGTTTCGTCCCGGACATCAAGCTGATGACCGTCGATATTCATTTCTTTACCGTGGTCATATAATTTGACATCCGTGATATTGCCGTTTTTATCGCGTGTAATTTCGGCTCCGTGTTTTTGTCCGTCAAGGTATGCCGCGTCTATGCTGCTGCCGTCTTCGTTGATAACGGATTTAAGTTCGGCATTGCTGAATTGCTGTTGAGAACCGGGGTTAAAGTAGGCTTTCATTCCGTCGGTCAGCCGATACATCAAAGGTTTGGGCGCTGTTGTCAACGGCTGTACTTTTTTCTTTTCTTCCAGTTTTTTTAGCCGTTCCAATTCTTGTGCCAGCTCGCGTTTTTCGCGTTCGGCTTTCAAAAAGTCGCCCTCACTGTCAAAAACTTCCATGCTTTTGACGTCAGAAACCTTTTGGTCTTCGGTATTTTCGGCCCATTGCGTATCGCCTTCGTTATGCTTCAACACTCCCTGATAGCTGCGTTTATAGGGATGTTCTGCTTTGTACTTTTCCGGGTTTTTCAAAAATTCTTTGATATCTTCGTTTTCCGCCAGGGGAACGTCATTGGCATCAAAACCGGAAATATGATCGCGTAAATCGGCATTTGTTCCCGGAATTGTATAAATTTCCCGTAGTTTTTTTTCAAATTCCGCATCGTTTTCGGGAACATTGCCGTCGGCGCGGCTTAAAGCCAGCGCCATATTGTCGTTAACAAACTGCTGCATCTGGTTGGAACCGTCTAACGCTCTGTACGGGGAAAGTTCTTTAAACATTTTGTATGTAACCGTAACATCTTCGTCGCGGCTGTTGCCGTTTGCAATTTCAGCTCTCGTTTCGGGGGAGTTATAGTTGTATAATATGCTGTTGGCAATCATTTTATGCTGCAACAGTTTATGATATTGTTCCAAACTGACCGTGCCGTCATAAATCATGCCGCCGTCGGCTATAAGCTGCGCTTCATCGGCATTGCCGTTGTCGGCCATGCTCCTGCTCGAATTTTTAATATTGTCCGGCACATAAATCTGTTCCAAATATCCCGGTTTCAGATAATTTCTGAAGTCAATCCCCGAAATTGTCATATAATGACCGGCATATTTTTCAAATTCAGCGTCATCGGGGGTAAATTCTTTTCCGGGGATGTTCATGTATCCGCGTGTCAGCGATGTAAATTGGTCGACATAGCTGGAAGAAGAGGAAGACATGTTTTCAAACTCGGATTGGGCAACAAGAGCCATTTCCCGGTCAAATTCTTTCGGATCATTGCTTTCCGGATTAAATTTTCCTTCTGCGATAGCTTCAACGTATTCAAGCGGACATCTCCGATTCGAAATGGGGGTGTTCATCTCGTCTTCAATAAATTTTTTCTTATCTTCTGCTTTCAAATATTCTTCACGCCAGCACAAAACAGAAACGATATGCGCCGATGTCTCATCCAGCATTTGCAGTTTATAAAACTGGTCGGCGCTGACATCCGGTATCCCTAATCTGGCGTTTGCCGCGTGTTTTGCCTCGTGTGAAACCTGAATTCTGATGTCGTCTTCCGAGTATAGGGTAGTCCTTGGCGTTACATTGCGGACAATACGCCCGCTGGAATGTTCGTAATAAGCATTTGTTTGATAGTTTTGCAGAGAAGTTTTGACGGTATCGTTTTGATACGCAATGTTTCTCGTCCGACGGGAACTGCGCTCTTGTGCCTCTGCCATGCGTCGTTTTAACTGTTGTTCTTTAGTGTCTGGCATGGATAATCTCCTGTCAATAGGTATGTTTCATTATATATGATAAAATGTTTTTTATCAAGAAAAACACCAAACGCCCACGTTAATCGTGGGTGTAAAAAATGACATATGTTTTATTTTTTTGCTTACTGCCGTAGTTTAAACAACCGCGCTGATTTTTAATCAGATTTTTTCATCCGGATCGCGCAGAACATAGCCGCGTCCCCAGACGGTTTCGATATAATTTTTACCGCCGGAGGCTTTTTCCAGCTTTTTCCGCAGTTTGCAGATAAAGACGTCGATGATTTTTAATTCCGGCTCGTCAATACCGCCGTACAGGTGGTTTAAGAACTGGTCTTTGTTAAGGGTTGAGCCTTTGCGCAGGGATAACAATTCCATAATGCCGTATTCTTTACCGGTCAGGTGCAGGGTTTCGCCGTTGACGCTGACTGTTTGGGTATCAAGGTTGACTTCGACGTCGCCGGTGCGGATAATGGAGTTTGCGTGTCCTTTCGAACGGCGGACGACAGCCTGTATGCGGGCCAGCAGCTCTGCCCGGTCAAACGGTTTGGTCAGATAGTCGTCGGCGCCGTAGCCGAGCCCTTTGACCTTTTTGTCTGGTTCCGTCAGGCCGGAAAGGATAAGAACAGGGGTGTCTATCTTGGCCGACCGCAGCCGTTTTAAGACCTCATAGCCGTTCATGTCCGGCAGCATCAGGTCAAGAATGATAATATCATAGTCATAAAGTTTGCCGATTTCCAGCCCGTCTTCGCCCAGATCCGTGGTATCAATAATCATTCCCTCTTTTTTCAGCATGGTTTCAATGCTTTGGGAAACAGCATAGTCGTCTTCAACCAGTAAAACGCGCATATCAAGCCTCCTTGCCGTTAAACGCACTCAATATTTTTCTCAATCATACATGACAAAATAATAAATGTTAACCTTTTTTAGGAAAAGTTAACAATTATTAACAAGATTTTTTAATTGTCTGGATATTTTTTAAAATCGGCTTGATGAAAGAAACTCTGCTGTGCTTATATACAAACAACGAAAAAACAAAAAAGGAGAAGAAAAATGTCGTTTGAACTGTCCCCTCTGCCTTATGACAACAATGCTCTGGAACCCTATATTTCCCAAAGAACAATGGAGTTTCACTATGGCAAACACCACAAAGCCTATGTCGATAATCTGAACAACCTGATAAAAGGTACTCCATACGAAACGATGGGGTTGGAGGAAATTATCCGTTCAACCGCCGGCAAACCGGAAGCAGCCGGAATCTTTAATAACGCCGCTCAGGCATGGAATCATGCATTTTTCTGGCAGTCCATGCGCAAAAACGGCGGCGGCGAGCCGAAAGAAGAGCTGAAAGCGCGCCTGATCCGCGATTTCGGTTCGGTCGAAAAGTTCAAGGCAGAATTCAAAGCGGCGGCCGTTTCCCAGTTCGGCAGCGGCTGGGCATGGCTGGTGGAAGATAACGGTATCCTGCGGGTGGTAAAAACTCTAAACGCCGATACGCCGCTTGCCCACGGGCTGAAACCTCTTTTGACCATAGACGTATGGGAACATGCCTATTATCTTGATTATCAGAATCTGCGCGCTGCTTTTGTCGATGCCTGGCTGGAACATCTCGTTAACTGGTAGGTGATTGCCGTTGACTTTTTTTGTCTAATATGCTATCTTGACCTAAAAGAACGATAAGTAAAGGAGAGCCTAAAATGAAACCGGGCGAAAGCAGAAATACGATCAAAAGAATGCAGGAATTTTTGGACAGGCTGGATAAGCACGTCTTAAATCAAAAAGTGCTTGGAAACGTAAAAGTCAAACATCTGGCGGCGGCTTTCCTTGCTTATAAAACGCTGCAGGGGATAGGCACCATCGAAAATGCCGAAACAACCGGCCGTATATTTGCCGGCGGTCTGCAAGCCGTGGCGGCTATGGGCGGTGCTTACGGGATGATCGGCGAGCGCCATGTCGGCGGACCGGAAAACAGCGAGCGGACGGCTCTTAACGCAATGGTTATGTCGGCCACTCATTTTATGGTCGCCCAGCGGGAAGACGGTGAAAAGCTTTATGACAAAGACGGCCGCTATACGGGTACGGTTGTCAACCGCTATGACAATGACGGCAAAGTGGTTGCCTCGGTTCCCGTATATCAGGTTAAGGAAGAGCTGAAATCCAAAGCCCGGAAAATGACCAAAAATATTCAAAATATGTTCATGCAGGCCAAAAAACAAAACGGATAAGCCGGAGACTAAGCTGTGAGCGAATATGTAACTGAAAAGAAATTTGTCGTTGCCGAGGGAGACGGGGGAGAGCTCTATATTTTCCTTTCTGCCAAAAAAGATAATCCGGCAGCACCGCAGATTATATACGATGGCAAGGATCACGCCGTGTTTTTGCGCAATCATGAACAAAAAATCATTTTGGATTATATTCATCCCGATATCCGGGAAAAACTGAAAAAAGCCAAAGAAGTGGTGATGGTGGAAACGCTGGTCGGCGACAATATCAAAGACAGTTATTTTGCGGATATGAAAATTGTGGAGAATATTCCCGTAGACTGGAGCCTGATCGGCCTGACCACCTGGGAAAAAGCACTTGCCGCCAAAAGACCGGGATAAATACGGAAATTTTAAAGACGCATAATGTTTGTGTTAAAATGTAACTTTGTTATGCCCGTATTGTAATGTAATCCAAAGCAAGAGAAAAATGCCGGATGCTTTATTGTTCGGCCTTTTCCAAAGTGTCGGAGGTTTGGGCTTTTTAGCAGGCAAAACCGGGGCAGGCGGTAAATAGAATTTTTTTAATGAAAAAAAGCTTGCCATAAATAAAAAATTAGATTACAAACAAACACGAAAAACGGTCCCATCGTCTAGTGGCCTAGGACATCGCCCTCTCACGGCGGTAACACGAGTTCGAATCTCGTTGGGATCACCAATTTAGGTAGCGCTCTTTTTAGAGCGCTATTTTGCTATATAAACCAAGCCTTTTATCAGTTTCGAGTGTTACTTTTTCAAAAATCGATGTTTTAGGCAAATATTCGAAATGATTTGAACTCTATTTGTTTTTAATAAATTAAATATTCAATATATTTTTAGTAAAATATAAATGTTTTATATCTTATTATTGGACTATAATGTATTAGGAGAATTGTATTATGAATGGTTATACAATTAGAAAAGCGGAGATTAAAGATTGGCCTACGTTAATCAATATTTTTGATAAAGCTCTAAGAACAACAGATGTTTTAGCTGATGATGAGTGGTCAGCTTTGTATAAAAATTTGATGTCTTTTTCGTATCCTACGTATGATACATATGTTTTTGAAGTTGATGGTATAGTAGTAGCATATATAAGCTATTGGCAAGAAAAAAAACTTATAAAAATGTTATATGTTTTACCTGAATATATGAATAAAGGGATTGGTAGTAAGTTAATAAAATATGTGCTTGATGCATACCAAGATGAAATGACTATAGGGGTTAAGCCAACAAATAAAGTGGCCTTGCATTTATACCAAAAATTTGGTTTTGAGATATTCTCAAAAGAAGAGTTTGATACTTCTGGAATATATTATCCTCATTATATACTAAAAAGAAAAATTAACTCGTAAACCGTGAGTTAAGCATCACCAATTTGGAGAGAGGTTGCATTTTTTAATGCAACCTCTTGATTTTTATCTAAAATTTCACGCAATATCAAAATTATCATTTTGTCCTGACTTAAATTTAAAGGTTTCTGTCTGCTTTTAATTAAAAAGATTTTGTTGACAAGTAAACAAAAGCGGTTATATGAGTATTGTTGATAAGGAAACAATACCGGAGAAATTATGACAAAAAACCTCAATACAACACTTTCCACACTGTTAAATACATTTGAACTTATCAATAATACATTAAAAAATCATGCTGAACCTGTTTTATCCGGCTATACAATTACGGAAATGCATTGTATTGAGTGTATAGGGAAGATCGAAAATCCCAATGTAACTAAAATATCTCAATCGTTAAATATGACACGGGGCGGAATCAGTAAAATGCTAAAAAAGCTGATTGGCAAAGGTACCGTTATAACTTATACCCGCGACGAAAATAAAAAAGAAGTCTACTATACATTAACCGATCTTGGGCAGGCAGTTTTTCATGCTCACGAAAAAATACATCAGGAATGGAATAGCAAAGATATGGAATTTTTTAAACAATTTGAGGAGAAAGAAATTAAATTTGCCCTTAACTTTATTCAAAAATATTCGGAACATTTAAAAAAAGCCATAGCAGATTTGAAAAAGGAGTAAATAATATGTTTATACATCAGATTAGAAACGCAACTCTTATCGTAACATATAATGATAAAAAATTTTTGATAGACCCGTGGTTAATGCCTAAGGATTATATGCCCGGTTTTGAGATGGCTGTTAATGCAAATGTGCGTCAACCAAGAGTTGAACTCCCTTTAAGTGTTGAAAAAATCGTTG
>CALXPZ010000017.1 GCA_944390375.1 uncultured Alphaproteobacteria bacterium
ACCATCCGCCAAACTTTCGTAACTATCGCCTAACGGAACAGATAAACGGCTGCGGTCGCGGAGAGCCGTGTTGTTGCCTTTATATACCGTCCACCAGGCATCCACTTCCAACTTTTGCCCCAAAACGGCATTTATTTTATTTATTTCGACGGTTATCGTATAAGTGAAATCTTCACTGCCGAGCGTTTTGTATTTTATGACCGATTTTGGAAGATACGAGGATATATCATCGGCCAAAACCCGGGAAAACGCACTGGAAAGCGGCTCTGCCCAGCGGTAGAACTCAGACATTTTCAATTCGGAAGAATCCGTCGTCATGGTTACGATCTGCGGCCGATCCAGATATTTGGGAACGAAGGCTTCTTCGACACCGACATCAAGTCTCCTTTCCGAGAGAGGGGAAACCTCCGAAGCTGCCTGCAGCTGATAAAAATGAGAGGGACTGCTTTTGGCTCCGACACAGGCCGACAAAAGAAAAACAACGGCCAATATACTCCATTTTTTCATTTTAATATCTCCCTTTTCCTTTTAACAAAGCTTCCGGATGCCTTTCTATGTAATCGGCAAAATTGTTAAGCGATTTAGCTGCTCCGGATATATTTTCCATGGCACGGTTAAAGCTGCGCAATGTACCCGGCACCTCTTTAACGGCCC
Source organism: uncultured Alphaproteobacteria bacterium (assembly GCA_944390375.1). Classification (GTDB taxonomy): domain Bacteria; phylum Pseudomonadota; class Alphaproteobacteria; order RF32; family CAG-239; genus JAFUYI01. The sequence goes on from CALXPZ010000017.1 coordinate 655, forward strand.
GGTCTATATTGTTCAATGTCGTCGGAATACCTGCCGTCTGCCGCGGAATTTCCGCAAATTGTTCCAACACGACATTAAGCTGAGGAATAACTTTTGAATTCAGGGAATCCAAAAATTCGTTCATTTTAGTAACCGTTTGTTTTAACGGTATCTCCTGGAAGCCGCGAGACAATTCTGCCAAGGCTGACAGCACGGTCGGAATTTCAGGAACCGAATTTCCGCCCCCGCGATAAACAACCGGCGTGTCGGCAGGAAGCATTTCCAATTCAATCATCAACTGACCGGTCAAATAGTTTTGGGTATTCAGACGGGCGCGCAGACCTTTGGCTACCAACTGCTGTAAAATCTCTCTGCGAGTTTCCTGCGGCATCGACGGGTTGAAATTCTGGCGGTTAAAGGTTACAAATACGGGAATGCTGAATGACGTATCATTGGCATTGGTAATCAAATCTATTTTTACTACCTTACCTATGTTTACCCCCTTAAATACGACCGGAGAACCGACATCAAGCCCTTTGATGGATTCCGAAAAATACATAACGACCATATTTTTTTTGTCGGCGGTTATTTTATCGGAAACAAACATCCCGACCGTTGCCACAAAAAGGGCAACACCACAAATAATAAACAGTCCGATCAATTTCCTGTTTGGTTGCTTACGCATGTTCACTCCCTCCCCGGGTTAAAAAGTTGCGTACTTTTTCGTTGGGCGGATTTTTCAGCAATTCGCGCGGATTGTCGTAGCCCTGGATTGATTTTGTTTCGCCGTCCAAGAAAATAGAATTGCTGCCGACGGCAAAGATAGATGACAGTTCGTGAGTTACAATCACGATGGTGGTGCCGAGATTGTGGTTAATATCCAGGATCAGATCGTCCAAAAGTTTGGAGCTGACGGGATCAAGACCTGCCGACGGTTCGTCAAAATAGACAATTTCCGGGTCAAGCGCAAGGGCACGAGCCAAACCGGCTCTTTTCTTCATGCCGCCGCTGATTTCGGAAGGATAAAATTCTTCAAACCCGGCAAGACCGACCAGTGCCAGCTTGAGCGACACAAGTTCATTGATTTCACGTTCCGAATATGAAGTATACTGCTGTAGCGGAAGGGCAATATTTTCCGCCAGCGTCATCGAACTGAAGAGCGCTCCGCTCTGGTATAAAATTCCGCAACGCTGCATGATGTCGCTGCGAACAGACGGCTCCGCCCGGGTAAAATCCATGCCGTCGATGATTATGGTGCCTTTTTGCGGCGGGACCAAACCGGTCAAAACCCTCAGCATGGAGCTTTTGCCGCAACCGGAACCACCCATTATGATAAAAACATCTCCCTTGTTGACCCGGTAGCTGATGTCTTTCAACAACACAAAATCGCCATAACCGATGGTCAGATTTTTTACTTCTATCTGCGCTTCGTTTGTCATATGCCCAATACCTCGCAGATAACGGTAATGATACCGGTCATAACAATCATCCAGACGATGGCAGAAACCACCGCTTTGGTGGTGGCAACACCCACGCTGTCGGCATTGCGGCCGCAGTTAATGCCATAGTAGCAGCCACAAACGGCAATGACGATACCAAAGATAAAACCGTGAAAAACACCAACCAGAAAATTGCCCAGGCTGATGGCCTCAACCGAAAGCTCCCAATAGCGCTGAAACGGTATCCCCAACATGGTTATACCCACAAAACCGCCGCCAAGCATACCCATAAAATCGGACCACATGGTCAAAAGCGGCATTGTTAACACCAGCGCCGTCATCCGCGGCAGCACAAGGAAATCGCCGACGGGAACACCCATTGTTTTTAAGGCGTCAATTTCTTCGTTGACCTGCATGGTGCCGATGGTGGCAGCGTATGACGCTCCCGTGCGGCCAGCCATGATAATACCGGTCATAACCGCTCCCATAATCCGGGTCATACCGATGGTAACCAAGCTTGCCACATAAATTTCCGCCCCGAAAGTTTTGAGCTGGACGGCCCCGACAAAAGCCAGAATCAGACCAACCATAAAACTGATCAGCGACACAATCGGCAATGCTTTATATCCGCAATCTTCAAGAGCAAACAAAAAATCGACCCGGCGCATAACGGCTTTGCCCTTCAGCAGGCGGCCGAAAGAAGCTCCGGCTCCGACCAAAAAAGAGCAGCCTTTTCGGGTGCCGGATACAATTTTTATCCCCCAATTGCCAACTTTTTCAAAAAAGCCGATTGATTCCGTTTTTTCGCCCGCCGGCTTGCGGTCAACGGCAAACGCCAGCACCAGCATCTGTTTCAGACCGTCCGGGATTTGTTCCATTTGAACTTTCAGCTTACGGCGACGGGCAATTTTTTCGAGATTAAACAGAATAACCAGCAGGGTTGAGTCCCACCGCCGCAAACGGGCAGCGGTTACCCTCACACCCCTGACCCGCGAACTTTCCGTCGCCGCATAAAGCTCTCGGATGACTTTTTCATCATCGTATTTCAGATAATCACCGGCCAATTCCAGCTCCAACACACCATCACCGGTAATTAAGTATTTTAACTTTGTTTCCATCTTATCTGTACCTGCTTTAAGAGGATACTTTATATCAATATTATATTTCGTCAAGCCGTACCACACGGAATAATCAGCTTTTTGCGACGCAGATACCAGTACGCAAAAACCAGTATCATAAAATTATAAAAATATTCCGTACTCCAGCACCAGGCCAGGGACGAGCGGCGCCAAACCACTATGTACCAGACATTAAATACATAAAAGACGGTTGCCGCCAGTTCTATAAACATCGCCTGCCGTGTCTGCCCCGAACCGATCACAACGTTAAATATAATCATTGTCGGAACAATAACAAGATAACTTCCGAGCATAACATAATATGCATCAACACTGCCCGTAATCAGAGATATATCATCGGTATATATACGCATAACCGTTTCCGGCGATAGTGCAAACAAGGCGCAAAGCCCCAATTCTACCATAGCTCCCAGACGGATAATACGCCAGCAGACGGCGCCGATTTCCTCTTTCCGGTTTTGGCCGATAAGGTTGGACGTCAATGTAGAGGCGGTCGCCCCAAGCGCCCCGACCACCATATACAACAAAGTGGAAATTGAACGCAGAACATTGGAGGCAGCCAACTCAAACTTGCCGATGCGTTCAATGGCGACAAAAAAGAAAAACCAGGTGGCAAAAGAGATAAACAACTGGATTGTCGTCCAAACGGAAATTGAAAATATTTTGCGTATCAAATGCGGCTCAAAATGCCCCAAAGCATTAAGACCGTAGTGCCGCACATTGATTTTAAAACAGGTGTAAACGACAAAGACAACCGCGGAAACGGCCTCGGCCAGAACGGAGGCCAGCGCCGCACCGCCGATGCCCATTTCGGGAAAACCGCATTTACCGAAAATCAGCAGATAATTTCCCGCCATATTGACCAAAAGCATTGCGGCGGCGCTGACACTCAGCACCCGGGTATTGACAATGCCGACATAAAAGGCGCGGAAAACAACTATGGCAAAAGAAAAAACAAATCCCCATACCCTGAAATACAAATATTCCCACGCGGCGGAAAGCACCTGCCCGGAACTGATCAACAGAGGCAAAATCAGCGGCAGCAGCAAGTATGAAAGAATGATGGCGGCAACCGCAAACACAAGCATCAGCCCCATCGACTGATAAAAGAGCGGCGCGATTTGTCGTTTTTTCCCGCTGCCGTTCAGGCGGGCAATCAGAATCTGCACGCCGATACCGAAACCGACCCCGAGCATATAAATCGTGATGTAGTAAAGCCCGGCAATGGCCGAAGCCCCCAACTCCGTCTGGCCGACGCGGCCAAGGAAAACAACGTCGGTTACCCCGACCAGTTGCTGAATAACCATCCCCAGCAATATCGGGCCGGCAATTTTCCATATATCTTTATATCCGTATACCATTCCAAACCTGTTTGTCCATTATAGCCCTGAATACGGACAAAACACCCCCCTTTGCGGACTTCTTCCGAAAAGGGGGTTGTTTTTTAACATTCGGCCAGCTCGTTTTTAAGGCAGGAAACACCGGCACGGTAAACAATCAGTTTGCCGACGACGGCACGTTCCACCTTGCCTTTTTGCGGCACATCTTTGCAAGCCTCAACCAGCGCCCTGATTTCTATTTTTGCGCGGGCAATGTTGAAACTTGACAGTTTTTTCAACCGGGCGGCCAGACCTTTTATCAGCTTGCGGACATTGTCGCCTTCTTTCCAGGCCGACAGCTTTTTTGTCAGCGAAATCTGTTCTTCGCGGTTCAAAACGACGTAAGACACAAAATCTGCCGCCAGTGTCCGCAGCATTTCCACCTCTTCCGCCGACAACGGATTTAAGTCTTCCCCGGCAACGGGAGGCGGCATCGGCACCAGATTTTCCCGGTACTTTCTCCAGAGAATAACAGACATTGCGATCACCATTACCGTGAAAGCAATCATGAAAATAATCAAACCTTCCATAAATTATTCATTTAATAATGTTTTTTACGGAAGTCAGTATAACTTTTCCCGCTTTTTTTGTCAAGCCGGGGGGCGGGTTACAACTTTATGGTCTGCAAATGACTGATGATTTCCCTGTCGGCGGGAGGAAACTCAAAATTTTTCATTTCCGCCGGGCTGACCCAGGCCGCATTTTGATGAACGTTTAATTTCGGTTCCTCACCGTCCGGAATGTGCACACGGTAGAGATTGATGCGAAATTCGCCGTTCGGGTAAGCATAGGTCGTGTCCATCAAAAACTCGCCGACTTCGGCATTGACGTCCAGTTCTTCCTTAAGCTCCCTTTTTAAGCACTGCGGCAAGGTTTCTCCTTCTTCCCGCTTGCCGCCCGGAAATTCCCACAGATCGGGCAAAGGTTTGCCTTTCGGCCGCTGAGCGATAAACACCTTGCCGTTGCGGACAATCAGCGCCGCACTGACCTCTTTCATCCCTTACCCCTCCAGTTTTGCCAACGCCGCCTTGACCCGGGCAACGGTTTCTTCTTTGCCCAGCACGGCGGCAATTTCGGTTGCCCCGCCGGCGGTTGTTTCCTTACCGCTTAGGGCTATACGCAGCGGATAAAGAATCTGCCCGTTTTTCAATCCGTTTGCCGCCGCCAGTTCTTTCAGACCGGCGAAAAGATTGTCATTGTTCCAAGCATCAATTTCCGGCAATTTTGCCGCCGCCAGTTTAAGCGCCTGCGCGGCTACCGCCGGATCGGTTTTCATCTTCTTGTTTTCATAAAGAGAGAGTTCGTAAGCCGGCATTTTTTCCAGGAAATCGGTCTGTGCGGCAATATCGGCAAAGGTCTCTATCCGCGGCTGCAAAACCCTGCTCAGCATTTCCAGATCGAGCTTGCGGGTCAGGCATTTTGCATACCAGGGCAGTGCCTGCCGGTGAAACTCCTCCGGCGTCAGGGCACGGATGTAACAACCGTTCATCCAGGTCAGTTTGACGATATCAAAAATCGCCGGCGATTTGTTCAGCCGCTCAACGGTAAAGGCCTTTTCCAGTTCCGCCAGCGAAAAAATCTCGCGGTCATCGCCGGGGTTCCAGCCGAGCAAGGCAATGTAGTTTAAAATTGCCGCCGGCAGGTAGCCCTTGGCCACCAGATCCTGAAAAGAGGCATCGCCGTTGCGTTTGGAAAGTTTGTGCTGGGCGTCTTTCATCACTTGCGGAACGTGCACATAAACAGGCGGCGTCCAGCCGAACGCCTCGTAAATGAGGTTATATTTCGGGGTGGAAGAAATATATTCGTTACCGCGGACAACATGAGTAATCGCCATCAGATGATCGTCGATTACGTTGGCAAAGTTATAGGTCGGGAAACCGTCTGTTTTGAGCAAAACGCCCTCATCCAGGTCATCATAATCAATTTCGATGTCGCCGTAAACTTCATCGTGGAAACGGGATTTGCCCTTTTTGTTAATCGTCTGGCGGACGGTGTAGGGCTCGCCGGCGGCAATCCTTGCCCGCGCTTCTTCCAGACTCAGCCGCTTGCAGGGATCCTGAAATTTGGAGGGTATCGCGTTTTCTTCGTCTTCACTTTCTTCCGTTTCTTCTTTGGCCGCGCAGAAACAATAATGCGCACCACCGAGCTCAACCAGTTTGTGGGCGTATTCGGCATAAATCGCTTTTCTTTCCGACTGGATATACGGCCCGTAGTTGCCGCCGATATCCGGCCCTTCGTCCCAGTTCATACCGACGGTTTTCAAGGTTGAATAGATGATTTCGGTCGCACCTTCGACATAACGTTTCTGGTCGGTATCTTCAATCCGGAGCAGAAACGCGCCGCCGGAAGATTTGGCAATCAGATATTCGTAAAGCGCCGTGCGCAGGTTGCCGATGTGCATATAACCGGTGGGCGACGGGGCAAATCTGGTTCTTGCTTTCATTTTTTCCTCTTTTATTTTAGTAAAACGGTTGTTTGCGAATCTTTTTTCTGACAATAGCGCAATTTGAAATTTTCTCAAGCGTTTTTGACAGTTACGCCGTCAACAATACTCTGGCCGCCGCCCGCGCCTCGTCGGTGATGTGCTCGCCGGCAAGCATACGGGCGATTTCCTCAAAACGCGCAGTCTTGTCCAGCTCGTAAACATAGGTGGTGGTGATGTTGTTTTCCGTTTTCTTTTCCACCTTAAAATGATGGCTGCCGCAAGCCGCCACCTGCGGCGAGTGGGTTACGATCAGCACCTGCACGTTTTTGGCCAGACGCGCCAGCCGTTCGCCCACCGCCTGTGCGGTAGCGCCGCCGACACCGGCATCGACCTCGTCAAAAATCATGGTCTGACAGCCGCCGGTTTCCGCCAGGTTAACCTTCAGAGCCAGCATAAAACGCGCCAGCTCGCCGCCGGAAGCTATTTTGTTAAGCGGTCCCTGCGGGGAATTCGGGTTAGTGGAAACGGTAAAGGCAACCATATCCATGCCGGTTTCGCTCCAGGCGCTTTCCGGCAGGCGTTCCACCGTGGTTACAAAACGCGCTTTTTCCATTTTGAGCGGAGGCAGTTCCGCCATCACTTTCCAATCCAGCTGAGCAGCGGCCTGACGGCGTTTTTCGCTTAAAGTTTCCGCGGCGGCAATATAATCCTGACGGCATTGTTCTTCCTTTTTCAGGCACTCTTCCAAGCCTTCTTCGCCCAGCTCTATCTGCGAGAGCTTTTGCCGCATATCCGCCAGCACCGCCGGCAGCTCGTCGATTGACGTCTGATGTTTGCGCGCCGCCGCCCGCAGGGCAAACAACCGCTGTTCTATGGTGTCGATTTCATTCTGGCTGAGGCTGATGGCCGAACTGGCGTCTTCTATCTGACGAATGCATTCGTCGGCGTTAATCAGGGTTTGTTCCAGAGTTTCGGCAATGCCGTCATATTTTCCTTCCACCAGCCGGTTGGCGCGTTCGACCGCCGCCTGGGCATGACGGACGGCCGACAAAACATCGGCGCCCTGGGTCAGGCTGCCGTATGCAATATTCAGATTTTCCAGCAGTTTTTCGGCGTTCATCATCTCCGTCCGGCGGCTTGCAAGCTCCGCTTCCTCGCCGGCTACGGGGTTCAGTTTTTCCAGCTCGTCCACCCAGCAGCGCAGATTTTCCTCATCCGTTTTGGCTTTGCTCAGGTTTTCCTCAAAAGCCCGTCTTGCTTCCGCCGCCTGACGGTAAAGGGAATATTTTTCCCTGACCGCGGCCAATATTTCCGGATATTTGCCGTAACTGTCGAGAATGCCGCGGTGAAACGCAGGGTTGAGCAGTCCCTGATTGTCAAACTGGCCGTGCACTTCCACCAGATAGCGTCCGAACTCTTTTAAGACCTTCAGCGACACCGGCTGATCATTGATAAAAATTTTGCCGCGACCGTTGGTATCAAGCGTCCGTTTGATTATCAGCTCGTCTTCCAGCTCCAGGTCATATTCTTCCGCCAGAGCATACAGCGGATGGCCGGCCGGCGGCATTGAAAAAGCCGCGGTTACGCTCAGTTTGTCTTCCCCGCTGCGGATCAGCGAAGTTTCCGCCCGGCTACCCAGCACCAGCCCGAGAGAATCGAGCAAAATGGATTTACCGGCGCCGGTTTCCCCGGTCAAAACGCTGAGACCGGCGGAAAATTCCAGATCCAGCCGGTCAATTAACACTACATTGCGGATAGACAAAGAGTTCAGCATGGTTATTTTTTGCCTTTGACAATCCCGGCGGCTTTGGCCGTCCAGTTCCCTTTCGGATAATTATAACTCAGCACTTTGTAGGCAGAGGCGGCCTCGTTTGAAAGTCCCAAAATCGTATATATCTCAACCTGCCGGTAAAGCGCCTCCTCAATATAGCCGGTTTTGCTGTAATTGTTGACGACAACGGAAAAACGGTTCAGGGCCGAGAGATAGTTTTTGCGCTCCAGATAATAGCGGCCGACTTCCATTTCCTTGCCGGCCAGATTGTCGCGCGCCAAAATCATTTTCTGTCTGGCGTCCGCCGCATATTTGCTGTCGGGAAAACGGGCCACCAGCTGATTGAAGGCCTCCAGCGCACGGCGGGTTTCGCCCTGCTCGCGGTTGACATCGGAAATCTGGTCATAGTAGCAGATGGCTTTCAGATAATAGGCGTAAGCGACGTTTTTATTACCGGGGTGAAAACGGATAAAACGATCGAGCGCCATTATGGCGTCGTCATAACTTTCGTTTTTGTAATAAGCATAGGCGCCCATGATTTTGGCGTCGGTCGCCCAGCGGGAATAGGGATATTCCAGCTCCACTTTTTCAAACGTTTCCGCCGCTTTTTTATAGCGGGTTTCGGTCAGGTAGTCGTGGGCCTGATTGTAAAGCTCTTCGGCCGTCATATTGTCGCGGTTTATTTCTTCGGAAGCACAGCCGAACAACAAAACCGAACCAAACAGCAAAGACAGTAATTTGTATTTTTTCATGCTCTTACACCAATTCGTAATTTGACTGATCGCTAAACAAAAGTTTTAACAGTTGGTTGTTGTGATAGTGTCCGGTTTTGGAGGCATTGAGCGCGCCCAAAATCCGGTATCCGGAAGTATAAAGATCACCGACTGCGTCCAAAACCTTGTGGTTGACGCATTCGTGCGGATGGCGGAGACCGCCGGGGTTAAGCACGTTTTCGCCGTCCAGGACAACGGCATTTTCCAGACTGCCGCCTTTTATCAGCCCGACCGATTGCAGATAATCTACTTGATATTTTTCGCAAAAAGTGCGGCACGGCGCAATTTCCGCGGCAAAAAGTTCGGGCGTAATCTCGCCGTCAAACACCTGGTGTCCGACGATTTTGGAGGGAAACTCAATTTCAAAACGGATTTTCAGTCCCGCATCGTGCGGACGAAGGGTAACCCGATTTCCCTTGTCATCGCTGAAAGAAATTTCTTTTTTGACTTTCAGGCAGCAGCGGGGCGCGGACAGTTCTTTTAAGGGAGCTTTTTTCAGCGCTTCATACCATACTTCTGCGCTGCCGTCCAAAACCGGCAGTTCCGGCCCAGTAACTTCCGCCACCACATTATCGACACCGCGGACATAAAGCGCCGCCATCAAATGCTCTATCGTGCTGACGACATTATGGTCAGTATCACCCAGGCAGGTACAGTTGCGGGTATCAACAACATTTGACCACAAAGCCGGAATCTCCGGTGCGCCGGGCAAATCCGCACGTTTGAACACAATACCTTTGTTTGCGGCGGCGGGTTTAAACGTCAGTTTTGACTTTTGCCCCGAATGGAGCCCGATGCCTTCGATTTCAAACGGTGTTTCGATTGTTGTCTGCAGTGCCATTTTTCTCCCCCAATAAAATCAGCAGGCAGCCTGTAAGCCGGGTTCTGTATTCCACTATCTTTGCAGGCGCAAAGGTTGGAATTGACAGCCATTCATCTCGGCCGCCCGTTGCCGGACGGCTCAACGCGACCTACCTCTGGAGCAGAGTGGAAACGCTCCTTTAACCGGCAGAGCCGGCCCTCCTAACTTGGTCTTGCTTCAAACAGGGTTTACCTTGCCAAAACCGTTGCCGGTTTTGCGGTGAGCTCTTACCTCGCCTTTTCAACCTTACCGGATCCTGTCCGGCGGTAACTTTCTGCGGCACTTTCCCTTGGATTGCTCCAGCCGGACGTTATCCGGTGTTTTGTTTCCATGAAGCCCGGACTTTCCTCATCAGCGGATTTTCCTTTCCGTAACGCGGCTGTCCGGCTGCCTGCTATCAAAACTAATCTGAAGACAACAGAAAAGCAAGCAAAATTTAGCGTTCCCCCAAAACAAAACGGTAAACAAATATTTTAACAACAGCCACGCGATTCGGAGGAAAAAAAGAATCGGACACCGGTTTATCTCCCGGATTTATGAATTTTTCTCCCGATATCCGATTATTTTGATAATTTTTTTCATTTTTTAACGAAAGAACGCAAACTCTCGTCCAGCAACAAACAGCCGGCAAAACAAACAACCGGCAAAAAGAACAAATCAGGAACAGTTAACAAATCCCTAAAAATTCCCATTGATTCCCATATTTTCCCATGTTATACCATATCCTTAGGAACAACAAGGTAGCAAACAGGGAAAACGACGGTGAGAAAAACTTTTCTCTTTATGGACACCATAAGCAACAAGGTAGACGCCAAAGGTCGCGTTTCCCTGCCGTCAGACTACCGCGCAATCGTTAAAGAATTGTCAACGGAAATCGTTTGTTACCGCAGCCTGACTTCTCCCTGCATTGAGGGCTGCACGGAAGAACTGTTGGAAAAACTGGCCGCCGATATGGAAACGTCGCTCGACTTCTTTTCCCAGACGCAGGACGACCTGACCAATCTTATTTTCGGCGACGCAAGACGTTTTACATTTGACAGCACGGGGCGTATCATGCTGTCGGAAAAACTGCTTAAACACGCCGGCATTACCGACACCGCCGTCTTTGTCGGCAAAGGGCGCAAATTTCAGATATGGAATCCCGAAAACTGGGAAAAAGAAGAAGCCCGCATCCGGGCGGAAGTTTTGCAAAACCGGCCATCCCTGCGGCCGGCGGGAGGCAGCCATGAATAGCGCCGCCAAACATATCCCGGTTATGCTCAACGAAGTTTTGGCCGCACTTTCGCCGGCCGACGGCAAAACATACATCGACGCAACATTTGGCAACGGCGGCTATTCGGAAGCCATTTTGCAGGCGGCAGACTGCCGGCTGATCGCGATTGACCGCGACCCCAACGTCTGTTCCCGCGCAGAGGAAATGAAAAATATTTACGGCAGCCGGTTTGATTTCATCTCCGGCTGTTTCGGCGACATCGCAAGGCTGGTCAGCGAACCGGTTGACGGCATTGTTTTTGACATCGGCGTTTCTTCCATGCAGATCGACCAGGCCGAACGCGGATTTTCCTACAACAAAGACGCTGCGCTTGATATGCGGATGTCCTGCAGCGGCCTGTCGGCGGCGGACATCGTCAACACTTACGGGGAAAAAGAACTGGCCGACATTATCTACCGTTTCGGGGAAGAAAGAAAATCCCGCCAAATTGCCGCCAAAATCGTTGAAGCACGGAAAAACGCGCCGATTGCCACCACCCGTCAGCTGGCAGAAATCATCTATCAGGTCATTTATAAAAAACCGGGACAGCCGGATCCCGCTACCCGTACGTTCCAGGCCTTGAGGATCGCCGTCAACGACGAACTGGGCGAACTTGAACGGGGGCTTGAAAACGGGCTTTCCGTCCTTAAGCCCGGCGGGAAAATGGCGGTAGTTACCTTCCATTCGCTGGAAGACAGAATCGTTAAAAACTTTTTCCGCCAAAAATCCGGCAAAAGCGCCGGCGTTTCCCGCTATCTGCCGGCAGGCGAACCGGCAGAGACGGCCGTGCTCTCGTTTTGCTCAAAGGCTATCCTGCCGTCGGCGGAAGAAATCGACAACAACTCCCGGGCCCATTCGGCCAAACTTCGTTATGCCATCAAAAATGATAAGGAGACAGAGAAATGAATACAACAAAATCTGCTGCTATCTGCCTGTGGACCGCGCTGACGGTTCTGACTGCCGTTATCTTTGCGACTTTTATCATGAAAAACAGAGTGCAGGATCTGGAAAAAGAACTGGCTCAGATCAATCACAACATTAACGAAGACATCAAAACCATCCATATTCTGAAAGCCGAGTGGAGCCACCTGAACAATCCCGATCGGCTGCGCAGCCTTGCCCAAAAGCATATTGACCTCAAACCGGTGAAAGCCGAACAGATCATCAACTACGCGGCGCTGCCTTTCAATTATGAGCCCGACCGCAAAATGCTTGCCCGGCAGAACTTGAACAATATCGCCGCCCGCAACAAAGAACTGCGCCGGCTGGCAAAAGCCCAAAGATAGCGAGGTTCCGGCGTAAAAATGGCAAAACTTTGGTCGGCAAAGGAAAAAAACAAATTTTACCTTCCGGGAGAGGAAATCAAAGTTAAAAAAGATTTCGTCTTTTCCGGTTTTAACATTGAAAAAGACCCGCTTTCCGGTTGCAAAAACCGGATGCTGCTCGCAATTTCCGCCTTTGTGCTGGTCTATGCGGTGATTGCTCTGCGCACGCTCGGTTTGTGCATCAGCGGTTTTGCTCCGAATCATGACGACGAAGAAAAAGAACTGCCGCAAATCAAAATAGAAAACCCGATTACCCGTGCCGACATCACCGACCGCAACGGCGCCATCATCGCAACATCTCTGCCGACCGCCAACCTTTACGCCCATCCGCGAAAAGTAAGAGACAAAGAAAAAGTTGCCGCCAAACTCAGTGAATATATTCCGGATATGCTCTATGAGGATATTCTCGCGCAGTTGGAAAAAAACAGCAATTTTGTTTACATCAAACGCAATTTGTCGCTGGCGCAGCGCTACCAAATATACGCCTTGGGCATTCAGGGGCTGGGTTTTGAAGACATGGAAAAAAGAGTGTATCCGCAAAAAACGCTGTTTTCGCACATTATCGGCAAAACCAATATCGACAATATCGGAATTTCGGGGTTAGAAAGAGAATTGAACAACCGGCTGACCAGTTCTGACGTACCGCTTCGCCTGACCATTGATTCGGGCATCCAGGACACCATACGCCGCAAGTTGCAGGCCGCGGTTGACAAATTCCACGCCAAAGGGGCGGCAGCCATCCTGATGGACGTGAATAACGGTGAAATCATCGCCATGCTTTCGCTGCCGGACTTTGACCCCAACCTCAATGTTACCCCCGACGCCAAGGCGCAATTCAATTTTGCGACCAAAGGACTTTATGAACCGGGTTCGGTGTTTAAGGTTTTTAACGCCGCGATGGGGCTGGAAAGCGGCAAGGTCAAACTTTCCGACCGTTTTGACGCAACCAAGCCGCTGAAACTGAAACATAACGTCATTAAAGACTACCGCGGCAAAAACAAATGGCTCGATCTGCAGGAAATTCTGATTTATTCTTCCAACATCGGCTCGGCGCAAATTGCACTCAAAGTCGGCAAAGAAGAGCAACAGAAGTTTTTGCGCCGGCTGGGACTGTTTACACCGATTGATTCTTTTGAGGTTACTGAAAAAGCGGCTCCCGGTATCCCGCGGCGGTGGGGAGAATCGACGACGGCTACGGTTGCCTACGGCTACGGTCTGTCGGTTACCCCGCTGCATATCATTTCCGCCTTTGCCGCGGTTGTCAACGGCGGCATCTATCACGCCCCGACCTTAATCAAAGGTCAGCATGACGAGGGCAAACGGGTGCTTTCGGAAAAGACTTCCGCCACCATGCGCAAACTTCTGCGCGGGGTGGTTACCAAAGGATCCGGACGGCGGGCGAACGTTCCCGGATATGAAGTTGCCGGCAAAACGGGAACCGCCAATAAACTGGTCAACGGAAAATATATTGATAAAAAAGTGATGACCTCTTTTGTCGCCACTTTCCCGGTTTCACACCCGCAATATGCTTTTTTGATGATGATGGACGAACCGCAGCCGTCAAAAGAAACTTTGAATTTCGTTACGGCCGGGTGGAACACGGTTCCGGCCGCCGGTGAAATTATCGCGGCCATTGCCCCGCAATTAAACATCAAAGCCAATTATGACCTGGACGAAAACCGGGAACGGCTGATTGAGGCCGCTTACCGGCAGTAAAACCGCTTTTTTTAAGGAAATTTTCTGCAAACCGTGCTTTCATAGCGGTAGTTTTCGGTATTGTCCAGTTTTTTGTGTTCGTATAAAAGAGTTGCCTTAAACGTATCGACCAGCGGCGTTATCCGACGGATCAGATCTTCGTTCATCTCAACCGTTGTCGCATCCGTCTGCGACAGCGAAGATACATTCTTCGGCATAATTTCCGGCAAAAGGCGGATGATTTTTTCCCGAATCCGGGGAATAAAATATTCAAGCGCGGCAACACTTATCTGCTGATGCTGATGCTCGTGGCGCAAAGCCAGCCGGTAGCGGCAGCTTTCCTTATTCAGATCTTTGTCTATGTAGATTGTCGGATCCTGAAAACCGATAAAAACATCTACGGATGTCGGCAAAATGCAAATACTGCCGTCGGCAGCGATCCGCGCCGCGGTGTTGAGCGTTACCGACCAGTCAATGCCGAACAAGGAAAGACCGGACGCCGTCATACCCGGTGCAACCAGGCCGTACTGCTGCCCCAGTCTGGTCAAAGACCGGCGGTCATACTGATAATCGTAACGCAGTTTTCCGTATGAAGTCGTCATATTGAGGCGGGGCGAATAGCGCATCTGCATACAGGGATCTTCCCCGGCGGCCGACAGTTCCCCGGCACAAGCGGAATTTATGGCTGCACAAAAGCAAAATATTGATGTCAAATACAAATTTTTCATGTATGGTAGTTTATATACGGATTAGTTAAGATTAGGTTATAAGTTATGCAAAAATTTATTATCTGCCTGACAGGCGCTCTGCTTATATCTTCTGCCGCCGGCGCCGTCTATGTGCGCAAAACGGTCAGACCGCAGTTCTTTATCCCCGAAAGCGAATTGAACCGGGTCGAAAAGCTGCCGCCCTTCCCCGTCCGTCCGCAACCGGCCGCCGCAACAAGCGACGAAGATATCAATTATGTTATTCCGGCAGAACCTACGGCAACGGCCGAACCCGTCGTTGCCGCCGACGTTCCTCCGGAAAACGTACACGTCAACTTCCTGCAGGTCAAGCCCATGGAGCAGGAAAAGCCTGTTTATGAGGAGATACACGAGGTTGACACAAGCACCATTCTGCCGGAAGCGGCAGATGCCGAGGTTGACAAGAACTTGGAACAAAACGAAGACTACCGGCAAATAATGCGTTCTTATGCCGATGATTTGCAAGCTTTGGCCGAAACCGGCAAAATGCCTGAAAATGCGGCAGTTAATTCGGCTTTGAAAAAGATGAACTCAAACGACAGCATCTGGGTAGACGACACCTTCAAAACAACCACAGAATAAGCCGGCGGATTTTTAAGATTATCGGCCGTTTTTCATCAAACCGAAAGATATCCGCAAGCAAAAAAGCCCCGGGGAACTCCGGGGCTTTGAAAAAGGTGCTATCGGCTTAATACATGGTTGACAACACGTTCTTAAATTTCGGCAGGTTATCAAGCGCGGTGCCGGTTCCTCTGACCACACAGGCCAGCGGATTTTCGGCAATCGATACCGGCAATCCGGTTGCATTGCGCAAAACCTGATCAAGATTGGAAAGCAGGCCGCCGCCGCCGGTTAAAACAATGCCTTTGTCAACAATATCGGCCGCCAGTTCGGGCGCCGTATTTTCAAGCGCGACTTTAACCGCTTCGACAATCTGCGCAACGGGATCCGTCAGACCTTCGGCAATCTGGCGTTCGGTAATGGTAATTTCCTTCGGTACGCCGTTCATCAGATCGCGGCCGCGGATCTGGATGCTGCGTCCCTCGCCTTCTTCCGGCGGGCAGGCAGAACCGATCTCTTTTTTAATGCGTTCGGCCGAGCTCTCGCCGACCAGCAGGTTGTGGTTGCGGCGGATATAGGAAATAATCGCGTCATCCATTTTATCACCGCCGACCCTGACCGAACGGGCATAAACAATGCCGCCCAAAGAAATAACAGCCACTTCGGTGGTGCCGCCGCCGATATCAACGACCATGCTGCCGGTCGGTTCGGTTACCGGCAGACCGGCGCCGATTGCCGCCGCCATCGGTTCTTCAATCAACCAGACTTTCATGGCGCCGGCGGCTTCCGCAGACTCCTGAATGGCGCGGCGCTCAACCGCGGTAGAACCGGAAGGAACGCAGATGATAACCATCGGAGAGGCAAAGGAACGGCGGTTGTGAACTTTGCGGATAAAGTATTTTATCATCTCTTCGGCAATTTCAAAGTCGGCAATAACACCGTCGCGGAGCGGACGGATCGCCTGAATGTTGCCCGGCGTACGTCCGAGCATCTGTTTGGCTTCGTTACCGACCGCCAAAACCTGTTTTTTGCCGCGATTTTCTTCAATCGCAACCACGGAAGGCTCGTTTAATACAATGCCTTTTCCTTTAACATAAACCAACGTGTTGGCAGTTCCCAAGTCAATCGCCATATCGGACGAGAACATTCCCATAAATTTTTGCCACATAATATCTTTCTCCGGATTTTTTTATAATTATTTTGTTTTGTATATCATTTGCCAGACTTTGGCAACATTTTATATTGATTTTTAACATTATTTATTATTTCTTTTTCCCCGCCGTAGCATTGCGGCAGAGTAACATCCGCTTTCAGTTTGTTGCGAAACCAGGTCAGCTGGCGTTTGGCATATTGCCGGGTACGCAGCTTGGCCGTTTCGACCGCCTCCCGCAGGCTTGTTTCCCCGCGGAGAAACGCGGCCAATTCCGGCACGCCTTTGGCCTTCATCACCGGCAAAGACGGATCAAGCCCGCGGGAAAGCAGCTCTTTGACCTCGTCTATGGCGCCGGAGGCCGCCATGATGTCAAACCTCAGATTGCATCGGCGGTCGAGCACGGCTTTGTCCGGCAGCAGCCGGATAACGAA
This sequence comes from uncultured Alphaproteobacteria bacterium, assembly GCA_944390375.1. Taxonomy (GTDB): domain Bacteria; phylum Pseudomonadota; class Alphaproteobacteria; order RF32; family CAG-239; genus JAFUYI01. Next base: position 17,585 of record CALXPZ010000017.1, read on the forward strand.
AAATTCCGTTTCCGGCAGTTTTTTGACCATCGGCCGGGTAAACCATTCGGCTATTGACACTCCGGTGGTCATAAAAATTTCAAACGCACGGCGCACGCGGGTTGCATCGGCGGGGTTCACCATCGCCGCACCGGCCGCGTCAACTTTGTATAGTCGCCGCCACAGTCCTTCCGCACCCTCGTTTTGCATAATCTCCAGCGCCTGCCGGCGGATATCGGGAGCGACTTCCGGTATCGGCGTTACCCCGTTGATCAGATTGTCCAGATACATACCGCTGCCGCCAACGACAACCGGCGTTTTGCCCGCCTGCCATGCCCGGCGGATTTCTTCAGCCGCAAGCTCCAGCCAGGAAACGACGTTGCCGTTTTCTTCGTCGGCCAGGTAACCGTACAGCCGATGGGGAACCTTTGAAGTTTCTTCTTCCGACGGCGCGGCGGAAATTATCGGAATCGACTTATAGACCTGGCTGGCGTCGGCATTGATGACAACGCCGTCAAGAGCCAGCGCCAGATCAACGGCCAACTGCGATTTTCCGGAGGCGGTCGGACCGCCGATGACTATCGGGACATTTTGCGGCAACGGGCGTTCTCCACCAGAATACGGCACAGTTCTTCATAGCTGCCGCCGGTATGTTTGAATTGTTCAGGCACCAGCGACAGCGGCGTTAATCCCGGATTGGTGTTGATTTCCAAAACAACCAGACCGTCTTTTTCGTTGTAACGCATATCGGTGCGGGAAACGGTGTTGCAGCCGAGTGCCCGGTGCAGCCGTTCGGCATAACGCAGCGCAGTGTCAAAAGCCGCGGCGGGGATTTCGGCCGGGATAATATGGTCGGTCATGCCCTCGGTATATTTTGCTTTATAATCATAAAAACCGCTTTTCGGGCGCATTTCGGTAACCGTCAGCGCGCGGCCGTTTAAAACGGCTACCGTCAGCTCCCGGCCCTCTATGTATTTTTCCACCAAAATTTCGTGGTCGCCGCCGCTGTAATCTATCGCCGCCAGATCGGCCGGCGTACGGATGATATAAACCCCGACGCTTGAACCGTCGCAAACCGGCTTGATGACATAAGGCATGGCCATCGACGTACCTTTGTCCCTAAAATCGTACAAAGTCGTTTTTTCATCCGCAGCCACTTTCAACCCCAAAGAGCGGCAGACAAGTTTGGTCAGCTCTTTGTCCATGCCGATGGCGGAGGCTTTCAGCCCCGAGTGGGTATAGGGAATTTGCAGCAGGTCAAGCAGCCCCTGTATTTCCCCGTCTTCGCCCCAGTTGCCGTGAAGAGCGTTAAAAACAACGTCCGGTTTTTCCTGCTCGAGAACCCTGATAAAGGCCGGAACATCGGCCAGATCGTGCTCAATAACCCGATATCCGCAGCTGCGCAGAGCCTCCGCCGCTTTGCTGCCGCTGACCAGACTGACTTCGCGCTCGGCGGAAAAGCCGCCCGAAAGCACCAAAACTTTCTTTGACATTTGCTCAAAATCCTTATAAAAGTTTATTGTTTTTGTTTTGAGGTATAACAAATAAATTTTAAGAAAGCCATAAAATTGATAAAAAAATTTCTGGCCGCCGTTTGGCTTGCGACCCTGTTGCCAAACAACGCCTGCGCCCTGGCCGTCAAACATCATTTTACCGCCTTTATCGGGCTGTTTAACGCCAGCACCGCCGAATTCGAATATGACCTGAAACCGGCCGCTTATGCCGTCCGCGCCATTGTGCGAACTTACGGCACTTTCGGCTTTTTGTATCCGTTTGAGGCCGACTATTATACCGGCGGCAATATTGAAGGGGATTTTCTGGAAACTTCCGCCTACCGCTATACGTCAAAATCACGTTTTAATCAGCGCAGCAAGGTGATGATTTATGACGAAAACGGCCTGCCGGTCTATGCCGTCAGCAGTAAAAACGGCAAAGAAAAAAAGAAAGCAATAGAAGCCAGCACCGATAATAAAAACACCACCAATCTGCAAACCGTGCTGGCCGCCATCGCCCGCCAATATCAGAAAATGGGTTTTTGCGACTCGAAAATTCCGGTTTTTGACGGCAAGCGCCGTTTTGACGTTATTTTTCGCGATGAGGGAACGGAAGAAATCAAAGCCAACGAATATTCACCTTATGCCGGAAAAGCTGCCAAGTGTTCAATGTATATCGACAAGCTCGGCGCCGAAGGCGACGACCTGTTGTGGCAACTGTCTTCCGACCGGCCGGTATACTTTTGGATATTAAAAGACAAACAAAGCGGAGCGCCGTTTATCGCCCGGGTCAAAATCGACGAAACCCCGCTCGGGGAAATGAATGTGTACACCACCAAAATCGAGGTAAAAAAATAATGGTTTCCGAACTCCTGCTGCCGGCGGGCTCACCGGTAAAATTAAAAACCGCAATTTTATACGGCGCCGACGCGGTTTATGCCGGCACCCCCGACATGAGCCTGCGCACCCAGTCGCAATTTTCGCTTGACGACATCAAAGAGGGCATTGATTTTGTTCATGCCCGCGGCAAAAAAATCTACCTGACGCTTAATCTTTATACCCACAACAAAGACGTCGAAAAGCTGCCGCATTTCGTCAACACATTGAGAGAACTCGGACCCGACGGCGTATTGATTGCAGACCCGGGCGTTTTTCTCTATTTAAAAGAACATGCGCCGGAGCTGAAACGTTTTGTTTCCACCCAGGCCAACATCTGCTCCTATCAAACTGTCAAATTCTGGCAGTCGCTCGGCGCCGACCTCTGCGTGCTCGGGCGCGAGGTGTCGTTTGACGAGATGGCTGAAATCCGCCGGCAATGCCCGGACGTTAAGCTCGAAACCTTTATTCACGGCGCCATGTGTATGTCTTATTCCGGGCGCTGCCTGATTTCCAACTTTCTGGCCGACCGCAGCGCCAATCAGGGAAAATGCGCCCATTGCTGCCGCTGGCACTACCAACTGCATCTGCGCTTAAAAGACGGCACCGTCAAAGATCTGGAAATCACCCCCGAAAACAAGGATATGTTCGAATTTCTGGTCAAAGAAGACTTCCGCCCCGGCGAACTTTATGAAATTGTTGAAGACGAGCACGGCGCCTATATCATGAACTCGAAAGACCTGTGCCTGATGCCGCGGCTCAACCATCTGCTTGACATCGGCATGGATTCCTTAAAAGTAGAAGGCCGCAACAAAACCGAATATTATGCGGCAATCACCGCCCGCAGCTACCGGCAGGCGATCGACGATTATTGCCGCGATCCGGAAAACTGGTCGCCCGAACGCTATATGGTAGAGCTTTACACTCTGCAAAACCGCGGCTACTGCCTTGGCTTTTACGACGGCAAACTGACCAACCTCGGACAAAATTACGATTATACGCGCACGCTCGGCGACTGGCTGTTTGCCGGCTCAATCACCGAATGGCAAGGCGACGACATTATTTTTGAGGTGCGCAATTACATCAACGGCGGCGAATTTATCGAATTTCTGGTTCCCGGATCGCTTGAAAACATCCGCCTGGTTTTAACCGAATTTACCGATGCCGAAACGGGAGAAACCACACCGAGGGTTTCGGCCGGACAGGGCAAAAAAATCCGGATCCCCGCCGCCGCTTTCGGGCTGCCGGCGGAAACCGTCCGGCAAAAGCTGCCGCAATACACGGTCGCCAGAAAACCGGCCGTACTCAAAAGCGACGCAGCCCAAATGCTGGCGGAGAAAAAAGAAGAGTTTCAAACCCTTTGCCGGAAAGGCTAAAAACGCCGGTCAAATTCCGTCGGCGGCTGATCCTGCTTTCGTTTGGCGGCTCTTACGTCGCGCGCCGTATCATCAAGCAATTCGGAGATCTGCTGGCAGTCCCGTCCGTTTCCGTAGGAACTGCATTCCGCTTTGGCCCAGGCTTTTTTTAAAAAAGATTTTTTGACGGCCGCATCCGTGCTGCGCCGCGCCTGTTCAATGCAGTCCGTGATTTCGGCAATATCCTCTTCTTTATCGACGATCAGCCGAACCGTATCCAGCCAGGAGCGGATTTCGCCCGCTTGTTTGTAAAGCCGCGCAATTTTGCGATAAACGGTAACCCGGTCATACTGACGGGGAGAAAACGGCAGAGCGTTGCGATAATATTCTACCGCCCGAAAAATATCCGGGTCGTTTTCGGCCGACAGGTTGCCCATATGATTATACGTCCAGAACAAAACCGTATCGCGGGCGGGGCTGTTTGCCGGCAGACATTCTCCCGAACTGCGGCAAAAATCGACCACCATCTGCCAGACCTTCATTTTGTCCTGCCAAAGATCAAGCTTTTCCACCGCTTCCGCCGCCTTTCTGTAGGCGGTAAAAATATTTGCACCGTTTTCTGTCATAACAACATACCTCCCTGTTTTGACAGGGAGATATGCCGTCAAACAAAATTTTCCACCGGAAATTGGTTCTAAATAACTTCAAACTTTCCGTCGGTTATATCGGGCAAAAAACCACGAACAACCGGCGGCATATAGGATATGCCGTCAACCCGCGCGGCAAGCGGTCCTCGGCGGCAGGCCAAAACCAGCCGGTCGAGATTTTCTTCTTCTCCGCGCACAAAAATTTCCACGCTGCCGTCTTCGGCATTGCGTACCCAGCCGGACAAACCGCCGATTGCGGCAGCCGTCCGCCGGGTCCACCACCGAAAACCGACACCCTGGACACGGCCGTTGATTTTGAAATAAACGGTTTTATCGCTCATTGACGCAAAAACTGCTCAATGTCGTGCAGTTCTTTTTTCAGATCCTGGCGCTTTTGTTCGGAAGCGCTTTCTTTGCCCCAGTGTTCCGCCTGCCAAAGTTCTTCCAAATTGGCGGCGTTAAAGGCCTGTTCGGCATTGATATGCCCTTTGACCAGAGCCGCGGCCAGAAGTTCCGACTTCATATTGACGGCGGCCAGGTAAAACGCGGCCAGTTCCTTGTCGGATAAATTTTCCATAAAATTTTTCAGGTTATTGATGGAATATTCATCCTGTTCGGGAACGTCCAGCCCTTTGGTCGTTACATATTTGGCGTTGATTTCCTCGTTGGCCCAGCTCAAAACCGGACGCCACAGCTGTTCCTGTTTTTTTACAAGTTCTTCGTTGTTGCCCCAGAACAGCAGAGAATCTGTCGATGCAAACTGAAGCAGTTTGTCAATCACGTCTTCCCGGCGGTTTTGGATTTCCCCTACCGCCTGTTCAAGTTTGTTTACAGTCATTTTTCAAGCTTTCATATTATGTTTTAAGGCTAAATTATATCCCGATTACTTTAATAAGTTCTTAATTAACTGTCTGGCATTTTGTTCCAGGGCTTTTACCTGATCTTTGGCATCGTTGACTGTATTGCCGACGGCTCCCGCGGCATCACGATAGGCATTTTGCGCCGCACCGCTGACACTGCTTGAGGCCGGAAACATATTTTGATACGCCGTCCCTTTAAGCGCCGTATGGCAAGGAGCGGGATCACGATCCAGCAGCATATCGGCGCCGGCATAAGCTGCGCCCGCCGCCACCCCGGCAATCGTTTTTAATGCGCCGCTTTTATCAAGGGAAATTTTCGGACTTTGCAGCGTTCCGCCGATTTCCACCAGATTGCTGACGGCCTGCATGATGCTGATGTCGGCAATGCCGCTGCGGTATGCATTCAGACTCAGCTTGAGCTGATCATTTCGCAGATTAACCGTTCCGCCGCTGACAATGCTCAATTTGTTGCTGTCGACGGCAATACCTTTGGGAAAACTGATGTTGCCGTTTTCAATGTCGGCCCGCACAACCGCGCATTTCATGCTGACCGTATCGACCTTTTTCGTATCAATGTTAAGTACAGACAACAGTTGAGAAACAAAGCTGTTGGTAAGAAAACTCAGCTTTCCGGTCTGTACCGTCGCTTCATCCACCGCAACAATTATCTGTCCCGAAAGCGAATCGACCAAAGCGCGATATGTTGCCCCGCTGCCTTTCAAGTCGGCAAAAATTTTGCTTTTGCCGCCGGAAGCAATGCCGAAATCTGCCGAATTTTCAATTTGAAACTCTTTATGCAAACTCTGCAAAAGCAGATTGTCGGTATCGGCTTTCAGCGTCAGCGAACGGCTGCCGGCATTGAGTTCGGCCGCAATATCGGCGGTGCCTTCGCCAAACTGCAGCCGTAGCGGATTGATCTTTAAAACACCATTGTTTAAAGCCGCCGTCAAGCTGAGATTGTCTACCGTAACCGCATCATTGACAACCAGTTTGGCGATGCCGATTTTAAAATCGCCATTAACGGTTTTCAGGAGCTCGTACGGAACGGCCTCATCGGGGACCAGTTCGCTCGCATGGGCGGAAGAAATCAACGCGGGGAGGACAAAAGCCGTCGGGCTTTCGCTGTTAAACGAGCGGAGATCAACTTGCGCGCTGTTTAAGTCTGCCGCTACATAGGGAACTTTTCCCGCGATGTCGGCAGAAAGCGTGCCGGTGATGACATTGTTTACCACATTCAGCGTGGAAATTTCCAGCGACACTTTTTTCAGATCGGCGTTGCCGGAAGCAATGAGAGTGGTTTCCGGGGCATTGAAATTGCCGGCCGGATTATAAAGATTTATATCAAAATCCGCGTGCAAATCGTTCATCAGATCATAGAGCTCGGCCTGTAGGGTTGCTTTTACATTGGCCGCCGTCGCTTCGACATTAAGCGGCCAGGGCGCCGCCGCGTCAAACAAGCCGGCAAGCGAGCCGGTATTTCCCTTACCCGTAATTTTCATATCGTTAAAGACCAGATCCCAACTGATGTTCATCGGCTGATCCATTCCTTCGGTCGAAAAAGAGAGGCTGTTGATTTTTAGTCCGAGCGGGTCGGAACCTGCCGCCAGATACTGCACCTCGCTGTTGTTGACGGCAACTTCGCGCGCCACTATATCCGTCAGCATTGTCAGGACAGCCGGCGTTGCCTCCGCCGTTTCGGCCGCATTGGCGGAAGAAATCAGCCATCCGTCGGAATAAAACGTTGTTTTATCCGCTGCCGCCGCTTTAACCGGCGCAAAAGTCCAACTGTTTTCACCGGCGTTGTTGGTTTCCAGATAAATTTTGGCATTGTTTAACACAGCTTTATCTATCACCACCTGTTTTTTGAGCAAAGGCAGGAGGGAGAATTTTAACTCCAAAGAACCGATTTCCGCCATCTGCGGATGTTTCGCCCAAGTCGGGTTGGAAAAAGAAATATCATTGATAACCAAAGTCGGAATCAGGGAGATTCCCAGACTGGCGTCGCCGTTTACGGAAAGCTTGCGCCCGGTTTGTTCGTAAACGATTTTTTCGGCATATGATTTGTATTTGTTCAAATCAAAAGTTTTCAAAAAAACATAGCCGCCGACAAGTACAACAACAACCAGCAGCAAAATTATTCCCAACAGCCATTTTATGATGCGCATTTTCTTTCCTCCGACAATCAGTTTTGGTTACGGTCTGGCCGTCAGTTCCAGACCTGCCGCCGCCAGCCCGGCCTTAAAATGATCCGGCAGCGGGGCGGTGATCAATGTTTGCTTATTATATAGGGCCGACAAATCTATTTTGTAAGCATGAAGATGTAATTTGTCGGCAAATAAATTAAATTTTTTGCGTTCGGGACCGAAATAGCGATCATCACCGATTATCGGACAGCCGAGAGACTCCAGGTGAGCGCGGATCTGGTGCGTGCGGCCGGTCAGCGGCGATGCTTCAACCAGCGCAAAACGCCCGCCGACGTTGTCCAAAACCCTGTACAACGTTCTGGCCGCCTGACCGTCGGGACTGATGATCATTTTCTCGCCCGCTTTTTTCAACGGCGCTTTGATTTCCCCGTATTCTTCCGGGGGGCAACCGGCGACAAGCGCCAGGTAGGTTTTCGGCAGCCGGTGTTCGCGGAAAGCTTTGGTCAGCAGTTCCGCATATTTGCGGTTGCGTGCCAAAAGCAGCACGCCGCTTGTGTCTTTGTCAATCCGGTGTACCAGTTTCGGACGCTCCTCTTTTTCAAACTTCAGCCCGTCAAGGAGGCCGTCAACATGAAAACGGGTATTGGTGCCGCCCTGCACCGCCAATCCTGACGGTTTGTTGATCGCAATGATGTTGTCATCCTTAAACAGAACCAGACTGCGGATAAAGTCGATTTCTTTTTTGGCCAGAACGGCGCTTTTTTCCGGTTCGGCCTCGCCTTCTTTTAACGGCGGAATCCGCACTTCCTGCCCGGCGGAGAGGCGGAGAGAGGCTTCGGCGCGTTTGCCGTCCACCTTAATCTGCTTGGTGCGCAACAACTTTTGCAGGCGCCCCAAAGTGAGGTTCGGATAATATTTTAAAAACCAGCGGTTAAGCCGCATTCCGTCATCGGCTTCTTTAACTTTAATTATTTGTACGGACATCAGCTATCTTCTTCCCATCATTTCCTGTTTTAACGCCAGCAGATTCAGAAAATCGTCCTCGCGGCCTTCTCTGTCCGCCCGTTTTTTCAACTGCTCGCAGCGCTCAATATGCTCTTCCATCGGAACCAGTTTCAGATTTTCGATAAACTTGTCAAAATCATCACCGGTTTTAAACGAGGGTTCTTTTTTGCCGAATTCATAAATTTCTATCGGAAAATCGCTGTCAACGGCCTGTTGGATAAACTCTTCCACTGCCGCCGACACATTGAGCGACGTGCTCGGTTTAACACCCAGCGGATTGCCGGACGGATAGCCGAACTTTTCCCTCAGCGCCCGGTGTTTACCGAAAGCCTCGTCGTTGTTCATTTTGCGCTCGACCACGTTCATTGCCGCCTGATATTCGTCCACGAGCATTACTTTTGCTTTGGTCTGATAGCCGAATTTGGAAACGTGCTCCAGCGTTTTCAGCGCATTTGTCAGCACCGACGTATCGTAAACAATGTCCATTTTGTTTTTTACCGCCGCCTTGTAGATTTCATTGCTTACCCGGGTGGCAAAACGGGCTACGTCGCGGTCGCAGAAATCTTCGCGGATATCAATGCCGAGCGTTTTGGCATATTCGGCAATGACATGGTCGGAAGAAATCACCACCGCGTTGTCCATCGTGGACGCCAAGGTCGATTTGCCCGATCCCGGAGCGCCGATCAGCGCACAAAAGGTCGGATTCTTCGACGGTTTTTTCCCTTCTAAGGCTTCTTTTACCATCTGTTCGGTAAACGCCTGCTGTTCATCTTCGGCCAATTCAATCATCGCCTTCCTCCTTTGATTGTTTTTTGTTTTTCTCGCGGCGGAGTCTGTCAAAATACTCCACCCGTTTTTTGACTTCCCGTTCAAAACCGCGCTCTACCGGAAAATACAGTTTCTGCCGGCTGATACCGTCGGGAAAATAATTCTGTCCGGAAAAACCGTCTTCCAGATCCTGATCGTAAACATAACCTTCGTGATAGCCAAGTTGTTTCATCAGTTTGGTCGGCGCATTCAAAATATGTTTCGGCGGCATCAGCGACCCCGTCTTTTTGGCCAGAGCAAGCGCCTTATCCATGGCCTTATACACGCCGGCCGATTTCGGCGCCGTCGCCAGATATACGGTCAGCTGCATCAGCGCCAGATCGCCTTCCGGGGAACCAAGCCGCTCATAAGTATCCCAGCAGGCAATCGCCTGGGTAACCGCGTTCGGGTCGGCCATCGATACGTCTTCCACCGCAAAACGGGTCAGCCGGCGGAAAATATATTTCGGATCTTCGCCGGCCGTCAGCATCCGCGCCACCCAATAGAGCGCAGCGTCGACATCAGAACCGCGCAGCGACTTGTGAACGGCGGAAATCAGGTTATAGTGCCCGTCGCGTCCCTTATCGTAGACCGGCGCCCGCGAGCGGATAATTTTAAGCAGGCCTTCTTTATCAAAAACCTCGCCGGCTTTGGCATAGTTAAACACGCTTTCGGCCAAATTCAGAATATAGCGGCCGTCGCCGTCGGCGGTGGCCTTCATCAGCTCGCGCGCCTCGGCATCAACCGGCAGGCTGCGACCGACTTCTTTTTCCGCGCGAGAAAGCAAAACCTCAAAATCATCCGAACTCAAGCGGTTTAGAACAAACACCTGGCAGCGGGACAACAACGCCGCGTTCAGCTCGAAAGACGGATTTTCGGTGGTGGCGCCGACCAAAATAACCGTTCCGTCCTCCACATAGGGCAGAAAACCGTCCTGCTGCGATTTGTTGAAACGGTGGATTTCGTCCACGAACAAAAGCGTGCCCTTGCCCTGAGTGGCGCGGCGCTCTTCGGCATACTGAAAAACCCGTTTCAAATCGGCAACACCGGCAAAAACAGCGGAAATCTGCTCAAAATACAAATTAGTATGCTCGGCAATCAAACGGGCAATGGTGGTTTTGCCGCAGCCGGGCGGCCCCCAGAGAATAAACGAACTGATTTTGCCGGATCTGACCATCCGACCGAGCGGCGCATCCGAACCGACAATATGATCCTGCCCAACAACCTCGCTCAAATCTTTGGGACGCAGGCGGTCGGCCAGAGGACGTTTGACATTATGCGAAAACAAAGTATCTTCCATGGCTTCCTATCGCTCAAAACCGCCGCGGTCGCGGCCGGGAATAAATTCCGGTTTTTCTTTCTGCCGGCGTTTGGCCTCCAGCACACGGCGTTTGCGTTCTTCTATCACGCTGCGCAGCTCTTCCTTGTTGGCCTTGTTTTGCTGGCGGATGTGTTCGAGAGCTTCCTCGTCCTTAACCGGCGCTTTTTCTTTATGCTTAAAAACTTTTTTACCGATTTTGACCAGATTTTCGACATCCATTCCCTTAAAGCCGGAAACATTATAAACGCCGTAATTGCGGGCATCGCCCAAAAACAGATCGGTAAAATCAATGCCCTTAAACTTGCCCCGGTTCTTTTTCTTCTTCGGGGCCAAAATCTTTTTGATTTCCATTGCCGTCGGCACCCGTCCCAGCGCCTGCGCAATCTGCTCGGGCGTAATGATACACTCGCTTAAATCGAGTTCCATAATATTGATGCCGGTAAAATCAACGCCGGTGAAATCAACCCCGCGGAGATCGACTTTGCTGAGGTCGATCTTTTTTAAATCCAGCATGGTCAGGTTAATGCGGCTGAGATTGAGCTTGTGCGGATAATATTGCGCCAGATATTCCACCAGTCCCTGCAGCTCTTCAAGGCTGATGCTGTCCATGGTAACATCCAGCAAAATGGCGTCCTGAAAATAAACGTCGGTTAAGACCACGTTGTTCATAATCGCGCCGGTAAAGTTGGTGCCGATCAGCTGCGCGCCGGCAAACACCGCCCCGGTCAAGTCTGCTCCGGAAAGGTTGGTATTGGTCAGGTTGGCTCCGGAAAAATCCGCGCCGCGGAGGTTGGAGCCGGAAAAGTTGACGCCTGACAGATTGGCTGCCGAAAAATTGGCATCCGACAAATCTTCGTGATCAAATTCGCCGTTTTCCAAGTTTTTGCCGTTAAATTCGATGTTTAATATCGGCAGGTCGTCTTCCGGAGAGCGGGAAACCGCGTGCCAGGGGTCGGGACGACCGCCGTCGTCATCCGGCGGAGGCGGAGGCGTGCCGGTTTTGCGGGGAGCGTCATCATCATCATCGTCTTCCTCCTCCTCATCATCGCCGTCGTCTTCTTTTTCGTCGTCCTCCTCGTTGTCACTTACATAATCGTCATCTTCGTCGTTTGCGTAGTCCTCATCATCTTTTTCATCATCATAATCATCGTCGCCGGCATCGTCATCTTCGTAATCGTCATCATCATATCCGGCGTCATCATCGCTGAAATTTTCGTCATCGTCATCAGAACGGGGGGCATCATCATAGGTATCATCGTCCCGGCGAAATTCGTCATCGTCGGCTTTGTCATCGTAATTGTCATCGCCATCATCCGCATCTTCGTAACGAGCGGCAGCGGTATTTTTTTCCGGCCGGCGACGGCTGTGTTCCTCTTCCTCGTCATAAACGGCAAAAGAGCCGTCCTCCCCCGTTTTCAGAAAAGAAGCGCGGGCTTTGTCCCTGATTGCTTTCAGCGCTGCTATTTTTTCTTCGTCAGATGCCATTTTTCACCTTTGCGAATATTGCTCTGCTAAGCTTTTTATTTTAGCTTAAGAAATCCAATTTGACAAATATTTTATGCTTCTTCGTCAAAAAATTCACCGCCGATAATTTTTTTGGCTATTTCATAATCAAAACCGGCACGCACCATCGCCGCCAGATCTTTTTGACGGCAGGCGTTTTGCTCTTCCCCGCTTTTGCGAAACGGACCGATCTTCTTTTTGCGGGCAAAGTTTTCCGCCGCACCGGTCTCGTCAATTTCCGCTTCCGACAAAATCCGCTCAACCACGGCATCACCGACGCCTTTTTGCTTCATTTTCTGCCGAATGTAGCGCTCGGGCTTGCCGGCGGCAAGATAGGAAGCAATTTTGGTTTCCGCATAGCGCGCATCGTCCAGATA